>JBEBDM010000045.1:0-15190 GCA_041156905.1 Actinomycetota bacterium
CCTGTGTCGCGACCCGCGAGCAGGCCATCCGCCCGACGCGTCAGCAGGTCGAGCGCGAGCTCGCCGAACAGCACGATGCGATAGGTGCCCTGCGGATCGCCGTAGACGCAGTCGAGGGCGCGTGAACCACCGATCCCGACGTGACAGCCGTCGTCGTACGCCACCGGCACGTCGTCACGGATTGCCGCGAGCGACGGCTCGGCGTTGCCGGGAACCTCCGTGGCGAGGAGCGCCTGCTCGAGGGTCGGCAGGTTGGCGGCGACCAGTGGCGCCAGCCACGGCGGATCGTCGGCGTCGGCCTGATTGGAGTGGACCCACACCGTCGTCGTGGTCGGGGCGACCGTCGTGGAGGTCGAGGCCGTGTCGGGCACAGCGGTCACCGCGACGCTCGTGGTCGACCCGCCCGACTCGCCCGCGCTCGTCGTGGTGACACCGGCGAGGGTGACCGTCGCCGCGTCAGCCCCACCATCGAGACTCGGCGGAGCAGCCAGCAGCAACATGGCGCTGCCCAACGACGCAGCGACACCGACCGCCCCGACACCGAGGCTGCGCGCCGGTCGTGCGGTGAGCACGGGTGATCGCCGCAGCGGATCCTCCACCCAGCGGTGCATCAGCGTCGCCACGATCACGGCACCGGCGACCGCAGCGAGGACACCGACTCCACCGATCGGCCCCCAGCGGCGTTCGGCGAGCACGAGGAACGGGAAGTGCCAGAGGTAGATCGAGTACGACCGCGCTCCGATCCACTGCAGCGGTCGCAGCGTGAGCAGGGAGAGGGGTCCGACCGTGCCACCGACGATGACGAGTGCCGTGCCCGCCACCGGCAGAGCGGCCGCCGCACCCGGGAACGCCGTCGAGTCGTCGAACACGACCATCGCCGCCTCGATCATCCCGAGCCCTACGAGACAGAGTCCGGCGGGCACGAACCGTCCTGCACCCGACCGGCCCAGCGTCCTCAGAGTGCGCACGCACTCCGGGGCAGCCAGTGCCACGGCGGCGCCTGCCAGTAACTCCCACGCGCGCGTGGGGAGGAGGAAGAACGCCCACACCCGGTTGGTCGAGGTCCATGCGAAGCCCCAGACGAACGAGCCGACGCCGATCACGGCGACCAGCACGGCCAGGGTCTGCCGCCCGCTCCCCCACACCCGACGGGCTTTCAGCGCCGCCAGCACGAGGCACGGCCACACGACGTAGAACTGCTCCTCCACGGCGAGCGACCAGAAGTGGAGCACCGGCGACGGTGGGAGCGACGACGCGAGGTAGTCGTTGCCGAGCACCCCGAACCGGATGTTCGACGCGAAGGCCGCCGCCGCAGCGATGTCACGTGCGAGTTCGCCCGTCGAGAGCCCGTCGAGCAACAGGCGGCCAGCGAGGGCCGTGGCCACGAGGGTCACGGTGGCGGCCGGGAGCAGGCGCCGGGCCCGACGTGCCCAGAAACGCCGCAGCGACACCGTGCCGGTGGTGTCGAACTCACTGAGCAGCAGCGACGTGATCAGGAAGCCGGACACGACGAAGAACACGTCGACGCCGACGAACCCCCCGGGGAGCCACTCCGGCCAGGCGTGATACACGACCACGGCCACCACGGCGACCGCCCGCAGGCCCTCGACGTCCGGCCGGAACGTGAGCGACGCACCCTCCGGGACTCGCCCTGCCCGTCGCTGATCCACGACCGCGACGCTAGCCGCCGCTCGCAGCAGCCCCCGTGGAACCGGCCGGAGCAGCACCCCTGAAAGGGCCCAGAATCAGCGCTAACGGCGTGGTCCTCTGCGACGTCCCCGCCGGTGCCACGGCGGTCGGGGTGCCCGCCCGGATCATCACCCGCGGTTCCGCCCCCGAGACTCACTAGCCTCTCGGTGACGAAGGGCAGTTGATGACAGGTAGCTCGGTGTTCGCGCACCACCATTGCGGAATACTCGGCCTCGCCGCCGTCGAGGCTCCTGTCGTCGTGACCTCGGCCGAGATCGACGAGCAGCTCGCCGAGACCTTCCGCCGCAACGGGGTCCGGCCCGGCCTCCTCGCCGACGTCGCCGGCATCGTCGAACGCCGCTGGTGGGACGACTCGACCACCTTCGCCGATGCCGCGGCAATGGCCGGGCGCGCTGCCCTCGCCCAGTCGGGCATCGATGCGTCCCAGATCGGCCTGCTGATCTCGACCTCAGTGTGCAAGGACCGTCTCGAGCCCTCGATGGCCTGCGAGGTCCACGACCAGCTGGGTCTCGGCTCGAACTGCCTGAACTTCGACCTCGGTAACGCCTGCCTCGGGTTCATGAACGCGATGCACGTCGCGGCGATGATGATCGACACCGGCCACGTCGACTACGCGCTGATCGTCGACGGCGAGGGAAGCCGCGACACCCAGCGGCGCACCATCGAGCGGCTCTCGTCCCCCTCGACCACCACCGCCGACGTCTTCGCCGAGTTCGCGTCGCTCACGCTCGGCTCCGGTGCCGCCGCGATGGTGCTCGGGCGCACCGACCGTCATCCCGAGGCACACAAGGTCGTGGGCGGGATCGCCCGTGCCGCCACGCAGCACCACCGCCTCTGTGTCGGGACGCTCGACCGCATGACGACCGACACGGCCGGCCTGCTCACCGCCGGACTCGACCTCGCCCGTGAGGCCTGGGACGAACTCCTCGCCGACCCGTCGTGGTCGGGCGAGGCCGACTGGTACGTCCTGCACCAGGTCAGCAAGGTCCACACCTCGATGCTGACCGACCGCCTCGGGATCGACATCGCCCGGGTGCCGCTCAGCTACCCGCTGTACGGCAACATCGGCCCCGCCGCCGTCCCGTTCACCCTCGCCCGCCACCAGGAGCAGATCCAGCGCGGCGAGCGGGTGTTCTGCATGGGCATCGGCTCGGGTCTCAACACCAGCCTCACCGAGATCATCTGGTGACACGGGTCGAGTCGCCCGAGGCCGCTCTCCGGCTGGCGGCGGCCGACACCACGTGGTCGCGGCGCGTCGTCGTGCCCGCCCACGACGGCGGTTCGCACGAGTGGCACCTGCTCGATCGCCCCGGCCTCGACCCCGGTGCGCCGGTGATCGTCTGTCTCCACGGCAATCCCACCTGGTCGGTGGTCTGGAGTCGGCTGATGCGCGAGCTCGACCCTGCCCACCGCGTCATCGCCCCCGATCACCTGTCGATGGGCTGGTCGGAACGACTCCCGCACGACCGCCGTTATCGCGACAGGGTCCTCGACGTTGTCGACCTGCTCGATGCACTCGGCCTCGGCGACGGACCTCCTGTCTGGCTGGTGGGCCACGACTGGGGTGGAGCGATCGCGATGGGTGTTGCGGTCGAGCGGCCCGCACGGGTTGCCGGGATGTTGCTCGCCAACACCGGCATCGCCGTTCCGGCCGGACGGACGGCGCCACGGCTGATCCGACTCGCTGCCCAGCGCGGCCTGCACACGCTCGGGACGCTCCGCACGCCGGCCTTCGTCGCGGGCACTCCCCTCCTCCCCGGCCGTCACGTTCCCCGGCCCTTGCGGCAGGCGCTCGCCGCGCCGTACCACGGTGCCGACCGGCGGCGAGGTGTCGCCGCGTTCGTGGCCGACGTGCCCTTCGACGATCGCCATCCGAGTGCAGCCGACATTGCCGCCGTCGCCGCAGCCCTCCCCGACCTTTCGATGCCGGTCCACCTCGCGTGGGGCGCTCGCGACCCCGTCTTCGACGACTCGTTCGCGGACGACCTCCTGGCCCGGTTCCGAGCCGCGACGCTCCATCGCTGGGCCGCTGCCGGGCATCTCGTCGCGCTCGAGGAGAGCCTCGCACCGCTGCTCGACGCCGCGATCACCGCACACTCGGCCGGCGACTCACCCGCATCAGCACACCCAGCGACTCCTGACCCGCTGTGGGCCGCGGTGGCAGCGAGGGCCGACGACGACGGAGTTGCCATCGCCGACACCAGTGACGGATCGAGCGTCAGTCGCCGTGAGTTCTCCCGTCGCGTCGCCGCTGCGGCGTCGTCCCTCGTCAGCCGTGGCGTCTCCCCCGGCGACCGCGTGGCCGTTCTCGTCCCGCCCGGGGTCGACCTGCTGACGGTCGTCTACGCCTGCTGGCGCATCGGCGCCGTCACCGTTGTCGCCGACCGTGGGCTCGGTCTGCGCGGACTCGGCCGGGCTGTCCGTTCGGCGAGGGTCGACCACGTCGTCGGAGTCACCCCTGCTCTCCTCGCCGCCCGGCTCGGCCGGTGGGCGCCCAGCGCTCGCCGCATCCCTGTCGGCGATGTCGACGGGACCTCGACCCGTCACGCGAGTGGCGACCTGCGCAGCCTGACGATCCCCGAGCCCGGCCCCGAGGCCCCCGCCGCCGTCGTGTTCACGAGCGGCGCCACCGGCCCGGCCAAGGGGGTGCGCTACACCCACGCCCAGCTCGGGGCACAGCGCGACGCCCTCCGCCGCCTCTACGACATCGGCGACGACGACCGCTTCGTGGCCGCCTTCGCGCCGTTCGCCGTCTTCGGCCCGACGCTCGGCATCACGACCTGCTTCGCCGACATGGACGTCACCTCACCCCGCACGCTCACCGCCGATGCGCTCGAGGCCGCGTGTGCGGCCGTCGAGGCGACGATGGTGTTCGGGGCCCCGGCCGCTCTTGCCAACGTCGTCCGCACTAGGTCGGGGCAGACGCCCGCTCTCTCCCGCGTGCGGCTCGTGCTGTCTGCCGGCGCTCCCGTCCCGGAGCGGGTCGCCTCCGCGATGCGCGAGATCTGCCCGACGGCCGAGGTCCACACGCCCTACGGCATGACCGAGGTCCTCCCCGTCGCCGACATCTCGACCGACGAGCGCGATGCCATCGGCCCCGGTCGGGGTGTGTGCGTCGGACACCCCGTCGCCGGGTGCGAGGTCGGCATCCTGCCCATCGACGGCGATGACACGCTCTCCCCGCTCGGCGTCGGCCGGACCGGCGAGATCACCGTGCGTGCGGCATGGCAGTCGAGCGGGTACGACCGCCTGTGGCTCACCGAGTCGGCGGCACGGGTGAGTGTGTCAGGCACGGCGGCCGACGGCCCCTGGCACCGCACCGGCGACGTCGGGCACCTCGACGAGCACGGCCGACTCTGGGTCGAGGGGCGCGTCGCTCATGTCATCCGCACCTCCGAGGGCGTCGTCACCCCCGTTCCGCTCGAGGTGGCCGCCGAACGTCTCGACGGTGTCGCCCGGGCAGCAGCCGTCGGCGTCGGCCCGGTCGGGTGCCAGCAGGTCGTCCTCGTCGTCGACACCACCGATCGCTCCTCCGCGGGTCAGGCGTCGATCGCCCTCACCGACGCCGTCCGTGCTGCCGTCGCCCCGACACCCGTCGCAGCCGTGTGGGTCGACCACGACCTCCCCGTCGACATCCGTCACAACTCCAAGATCGATCGCGTCGCTCTCGCCGCCACGATGTCACGACGACTCGCCGGAGGCCGCGGGTGAGGGTGCTCGTCACCGGCACCAGCAGCATGCTGATGGGCCGGGTCGCCACTTCCCTTCTCCATCGTGGCGACGACGTCGTCTGCCTCCAGCGGCACGCCGCCCGCTTCCCCGGATCCGAACATGCCGAGCAGGTGCTCGCCGACGTCCGAGACGCGGAGAAGGTCACCGCAGCGGCCGAGGGATGCGACGCCGTGATCCACGGGGCAGCCCGGGTCGGCGTCACCGGCACCTGGGACGAGGTGTCGTCGGTGAACGTCGGCGGCACGTCCAACGTGCTCGACGCCGTGCGCCGTCATGGCGTGGGTCGGCTCGTGCACGTCTCGACACCGTCGGTGGCCCACACCGGCTCGTCACTCGTCGGTGAGGGCGCCGGACCCGCGGCCACCGGACGCCGCCGGGCCTTCTACGCCGAGTCGAAGGCCATCGCCGAACAGGTCGTTCTCGCCGCCGCCGACGGATCGCTCTCCGTCACCGCCCTGCGCCCGCACCTCGTGTGGGGGCCGGGCGACACCCAGCTCGTCGGCCGCATCGTCGAGCGGGCCTCCCGCGGCCGACTGGCCGTGTCGGGCACCGGCGCAGCCCTCGTCGACACCACCTACGTCGACAATGCCGCTGATGCCCTCGTCGCCGCCCTGGACGCCCTCCACCCCGGCGCCGCCTGTCACGGACGCGCCTATGTCGTCTCCAACGGTGAGCCGCGCACGGTCACAGAGCTGATGACCCGGATCTGCGCCGCAGCCGGCATCGACGCCGCACCGCGCCCCGTGCCCCTCCGCGCCGCCCTGTTCGCCGGTTCCGTCGCCGAACGGCTGTGGGCCCTGCGCGGCGACGCAGAGCCGCCGCTCACCCGGTTCGTCGCCGAGCAACTCGGCACTGCCCACTGGTTCGACATCGCCGCCACCCGCGCCGACCTCGCCTGGGAACCGGCCGTGTCACTCGACGAGGGCTTCACCCGCCTCGCCGCCTGGTACGCCGACCACCCGATCTGAGGGCCGACCCGGATCCGTGCCGAAAAAGCAGAACCGGGCCTCGAGGGCCCGGTCCGGTGGTGTCGAAGGGGGGACTTGAACCCCCACGAACTTACGTTCACTAGCCCCTCAAGCTAGCGCGTCTGCCTATTCCGCCACTTCGACGTGGGAGGATGAGGTTACCTGCGAGTGCTCAGCGCACCAACAGGAAACTCAGCGCGACGACCGAGCCGATCCACACGATGCCGAGCACCGACGTGATCCGGGTCAGGTTGCGCTCGGCGGCCGTGCTGCCGAGGGCGGTCGAACTGGCACCGCCGAACATGTCGCTGAGGCCACCACCGCGGCCGCTGTGCATCAGCACCCCGGCCACGAGGCCGACCAGCGACAGGATGTTCACCAGCACGGTCAGGTACATCACGAAGTCACGCACGGGGTCGGAGCCTATCGGGCGTGTACGGCGACGGGCACCGACTGCGGGAAGTGACAGGCCACCTGATGCCCCTGCCCACGGTCGATGAGGGCCGGCTCCTCCTGGGCGCACCGCTCCACCGCGATCGGGCAGCGGGTCCGGAAACGGCAGCCCGAGGGCGGGTTGATCGGGCTCGGGACGTCGCCCTGCAGCATGATCCGGTGCCGCTCGCGCTCGAGCACCGGATCGGGCTCGGGCACGGCCGACAGGAGCGCCTGGGTGTACGGGTGAGCCGCACGCAGGTAGAGGTCCTCGGCCGGACCGACCTCCATGATCTTGCCGAGGTACATCACGGCCACGACGTCGGAGATGTGGCGCACCACCGAGAGGTCGTGGGCGATGAACAGGTAGCTCAGGCCGAGCTGGCTCTGGAGGTCCTGGAGGAGGTTGACCACACCGGCCTGGATGCTCACGTCGAGGGCCGAGACCGGCTCGTCGAGCACGATGAACGACGGGTTGAGGGCGAGTGCACGAGCCACACCCACACGCTGACGCTGGCCGCCGGAGAACTCGTGCGGGAAGCGCTTGGCGTGGTCGGGAGCGAGGCCCACCAGTTCGAGCAGCTCGGCCACCCGGTCGTCGTGGTTGCCCTCGACCTTCTGGATCTGGAGCGGCTCCGCGATCGAGGCACCGACGGTCATCTTCGGGTCGAGCGAGGCGTACGGGTCCTGGAAGACGATCTGCATCTGGCGACGGAGGCCCCGGAGACGGTCGGCCTTCATGCCGACGAGCTCCTCGCCCTGGAACTTGACCGATCCGGAGGTCGGCTCGATGAGCCGCAGTACGCAACGACCGACGGTGGTCTTGCCCGAGCCGCTCTCTCCCACGAGACCGACGGTCTGGCCGGCACCGATGGTCAGGCTGACGTCGGACACCGCCTGCACCGTGCGGCGGATGACCCGCAGGCCCTTCGCCGACTTGACGGTGAAGTGCTTGGTGAGGTTCGAGACCTCCAACACAGGGACGCTCATGCCGACACCTCGAGCTCGGTCGCGCGGACACAGGCCGTCTCGGTGCGCCGCACGGAGACGAGTTCGGGAAGGTCGCCGGCGCACACGTCGGTGGCGTGCGGGCAGCGCACACGGAACGCACAACCGCTGGGCGGCTGCAACATGTTCGGCGGGGCGCCGGGGATCGGTGTGAGCCGCTCACGACCGAGGCCGGGCAGCGAGTGCAACAAGCCCTTGGTGTACGGGTGGTCGGGCTGCTGGAAGATCGAGTGGACGTCGCCACGCTCGACCACGCGACCGGCGTACATCACCTGCACGCGGTCGGCCATGCGGGCCACCACACCGAGGTCGTGCGTGATGAGCACGACGGCGGTGCCCATCTCCTTGCGGATCCGGTCGATGACCTCGAGGATCTGCGCCTGCACCGTCACGTCGAGGGCCGTCGTCGGCTCGTCGGCGATGAGGACCTTCGGGTTGTTGGCGATCGCCATGGCGATCACCACACGCTGGCGCATGCCGCCCGAGAACTCGTGGGCGTACTGCCGGGCCCGCTGGTCGGGCTGGGGGATGCCGACGATGTCGAGCAACTCCACCGCACGTGCCTTGGCCTGCGCATGACTCATGCCGTCCTGATGGGCCAGGAGCATCTCGGCCACCTGATTGCCCACCCGGTGCACCGGGTTGAGGGCCGACAGCGGATCCTGGAAGATCATCGCCATCTCCGAGCCACGCACCTTGCGCATCGCCCGGGGTGATGCCCCGACGAGGTCGACGTCGCCGACCATGGCCGATCCCCCAACGACGGCCGACCGCCCGAGCAGGCCCATGATGCCGAGGAACGTCACCGACTTGCCGGAGCCGCTCTCGCCCACCACCCCGAGCACCTCACCGGGCTCGACGTCGAAGGACACGCCGCGCACGGCCTGCACCGTGCCGAGAAGGGTCTTGAACGAGACGTTGAGGTCGCGCACCTGCAGAGCCGCCGACATCACTTCACCTCCTGCTGCATCTTCGGGTCGACCGCGTCGCGCAGGCCGTCGCCGATGAAGTTGATGCACAACGAGAGGATGATGAAGAACAGCCCGGGGAACACCACGAGCCACCAGTAACCCGGCGGGACCGCCTTCTTGGAGTCACGGATCAGCAGACCCAGCGAGGTCATGCCAGAGCCGGCGTCAGGGCCCCAGCCGAAGAAGCTCAGCGTCGCCTCGGCGGTGATCGCACCGACCACGGCGAGCGTGAGGGCCACCATGATCTGTCCCACCGCGTTCGGCAGGAGGTGACGGAACATGATGCGCGGGGTCGTGGCACCGAGAGCACGGGCTGCCTCGACGAACTCGCGTTCCTTGAGCTGCTTGACCTGACCACGCACCAACCGGGCGACACCCATCCACCCGAAGACGGCGAGAAGGATCACCGTGAAGCGGACGGAGGTCGACTCACCGATGATGTTGGTCGCCCACTCGACGTTCTCGAGCACACCGCGTGCGATGACCAGGACCACGAGGAACGGCAGGGCGAGGGCGATGTCGGTGACACGCATGATCAGGTCGTCGAGTCGACCGCCCTTCAGGCCGGCGAAAGCCCCGATCAACGTGCCGATCGCCACCGAGATGAGACCGGTGAACAGACCGATCAGCAGTGACACCCGGGCGCCGAAGATGATCCGGCTGTAGAGGTCGCGGCCGTTCTGGTCGGTGCCGAACCACGCCTGCCCGAACGGGGCGAGGTTCTGGTTGGGCTTCTCCTCGGCGCTGAAGATGCTCTCGTTGATCCCGTACCGGGTCGTGAGCGGTGCGAGGACGACGAACAGGACGATGATCGTCAGCACCACGGCCGAGATGACCGCAGCCCTGTTGTTCATGTAGCGCTTCAGGGCCATCTTGCGCGGCGAGATGGACTCCTTCAGCACGCCGATGGAGGCATCGGCCGGCGCAGCGGCAGTGTGCTCAGTCAAGACGGATCCTCGGGTCGAGCCAGGCGTACGCGAGGTCCGCCAGGAGGTTGAAGATGATGACCGAGCTGGTGATGACCACCATCCACGGCATGAGTTCGGGGAAGTCACCGTTGCCCTGCGCGGTGAGGAAGAACATGCCCATCCCCGGATACTCGAAGACGCCCTCGGAGATGATGAGACCGCCGACCACGAGACCGATGTCGAGCGCGGCGAGCGTGACGATCGGGACGAGAGCGTTACGCAGTGCGTGCTTCACGAGCACACGTCGCTCGCTGATGCCCTTGGCACGAGCGGTACGGAGGTAGTCGCTGCTCAAGACGTCGAGGAGCGACGCGCGCATGTAGCGGCTGTAGGCAGCGACGCTCTGGATGCTCACGACGATGACGGGCATGGCCATGTACTTGAGCATCAGGAACAGGTCGAACCCCTTGTGCCCCGGCGGGTACATGCCCGAGGTCGGGAGCAGGGGCTCACCGAACCACTTCGACCACTGCACCGACAGGAGCAACTGCAGCAGGACGGCGCTGATGAACGGCTGGATCGAGAACCCGATGAGGGCTCCGGTGTTGACGGCCGTGTCGCGCAGCTTGCCGGGGCGGAGCGCGGCGAACACGCCGAGAGAGAGACCGATGAGGATGCCGACGAGGGACGCCACGATTCCGAGACGGATGCTGTTGACCAGCGCGTCCTTGAGGTTCGGCCACACCGGGCGGCTGCCCTTGATGCTGGGCTGCCAGTCCCCGGTCAGGAACCCGGAGAGCCACTTCCAGTAGCCACGGACGTAGCCACCGGGCCCGTCCCAGAGGCCGTTGACCTCGATGTACTGAGCCATCTTGGCAGGCTGCTTGGCCACACGCGGGTTCGACCGCGCGTAACTGGCCAAGGGGTCGGTGGCGAGGCGCAGGGCGCAATACACCACGAAGGTGACGAGAAGAAGCGTCGGGATCGCCCACAGCAATCGACGGAGGATGTACCTCAGCACAGGGTGCCCCCTTCGGGCAGGAACAGGACTGTCGACAACGGTGGTACGGCCCCCACGGCACGCACCACCCAGAAACTACAAGGTGCAACGTGGAGCGGGGTCGATCTCTCGACCGACCCCGCTGTCACGTTGTACTGACCGAAATCAGTCGAGGATCAGAGGATCTCGACGACCGGCTCGCCCGCCATCATCGGCGTGACCACGTACTCACCATCGTTGGTGGTGTCGTAGACGCCCATGCTGGTCGGGAAGGCGACGGTCCACACGTACCACGACGAGTTGGCGCACTCGGTGATCGGGTTGAGGCAACCCGGCCACTGCTCGGCACCGATGACGATCTGGCCATCGCCGTCGACATCGGTCCACTCGTTGAAGTTGATGAACGCCGCGTAGTTGTTCAGGTCGGCGTCGACCGGACCGCCCACCTTGTCGGTGCGCCACAGGCCCGACTTGGGGAACTGGAAGGTCGGCAGCATGACCCAGTCCTGACGCATCAGGCCGATGGCCTGCTTGATCAGCTCGGTACGGGCATCGAGGTCGACGGTGGCGTCGGCCTGGTACAGGAGAGCCGTGGCCTCCTCGTTGCACCAACCCTGGCTGTTCTGGCCAGCGAACTCGTTGGCCTCACTCGGCACCTGATCGCAGGCGAAGCTGCCCGTGAGGTAGGCCGGGTCCGGCGGGGCGGTGCTGATGTACATGCCGAGGTCGTAGTCCATCGCTGGCAGACGCTGCTGGAAGACGCACTCCGCCTCGCAGTTGTCGGGGACGACGTTGAAGCCGGCGGCCTGCATCAGCGGGATGAGGAACGCCTGAGCACCCTCACGACGGGTGTTGCCCGTGTTGATCATCCAACGGATCTCGGGGGCCTCGCCGCCATCCTTGGCCCAGAAGCCATTGGCGTCCTTGGCCCAGCCGTTCTCCTCGAGGAGCGCCGCGGCACCCTCGGGATCGTAGGTGCCCTGCCACAGGGTCTCGTCGCAGTAACGACCCGGGACGATGGGACCGCAGGTCAGCTGCGTGGCACCCTCGACGATCGGGCTGTAGATCTGCGCCATCATCGCGTCGATGTCGATCGACTGGGCGAAGGCCTGGCGGAAGATCGGGTCGGCGAAGGGACCGTCGTTCTGCTGGAAGTACAGACCCTCGTAGTCGCCACCGAACTCGACCTGGACGGCGATGTTCGGGTCGCCGGCAACGGCGTCGGCGGTCTCCGGGCTGTACTGCGGGTAGATGAAGTCCACCTCACCGGCGAGGAGCGAGGCGATCTCGGTCTCCTGGTCGGCCTTGGGGACCATCACGACCTTGGGCACGACGGCCTTGTCGGCGGCCCAGTAGTTCTCGTTGGTGACGAGCACCAGCTGGGTCTCGTCCCACGACTCGATCTTGTACGGACGGTTCGAGAACGGCAGCTCGGTCTGGAAGTCACCCGAGATGTCGTTGCAGTCGGCGACCGCGTCGTGCTTGATGAGGCCACCGAAGAGGCCGCGGTACGGGGCGTAGACCGTCTTGAACTCGACGACGACCTGCTTGTCCGAGCCGCCCTGGGCGACCGAGAGAATCTGGTCGTAACCGGCGGTGCTCAGCGAGCCGACGGTGCCCATGATGGCGTTGTAGGTGCAGACGAAGTCCTCGGCGACGATCGGCGAACCGTCGTCCCACACGGCCTCGGCGGCGATGTCGTAGGTGATCCGCATGGCGGCCGTGGCCGGCTCGGTCGATTCGGTGGCGCCGGTCGTCTCGGTCGCGCCGGTGGTCTCCGGTGCAGCCGTGGTCTCGGTCCCACCCTCGGTGGTCGTCGTCTCGTCGTCCCCGCCGCACGCAGCGACGATGAGCGAGAGACCCACCGCGAATGCAGCGAGCTTGCTGCGCTTCGTGGTCCTCACGTGTTGGTCCTCCTGTAGGAAGTCGGAGGGAGGCAATTAGGTGTTCCCCAGGAGGTTCACCTCACCCGAACGGTCCTCCCCGATCCGAACGAGTGGGTGGAGGCTAGCACGCCTCGCTACCGAGCGGTAGGGAACCTCTTCCGGGCGACACGTCGTCTGGAACGGTTGTTCCAGACCGGAGTCGTGTCGGGCCGGATCGGGCCGGTTCAGGCGCCGAGCTTCACGATGCGCGCGAACTCGTCGGCGTCGAGGCTCGCCCCGCCCACGAGCGCACCGTCGACGTCGGGCTGGGCGATGAGTTCGGCGATGGTCCCGGCCTTGACCGAGCCGCCGTACTGGATGCGGACGCTGTCGGCGGCCTCCTTGCCGGCGATCTCGGCCACGCAGCCACGGATCGCGGCACACACGGCCTGGGCATCGTCGGCCGTGGCCGTGCGGCCGGTCCCGATCGCCCAGATCGGCTCGTAGGCGATGACCATCGAGCCCACCTGGGTGGCGTTCCGGCCAGCGAGACCGGCCCTGACCTGCCCGAGCACCCACGACTCGGTCTCCCCCGCCTCGCGCTGGGCGAGCGACTCGCCCACGCACATGATCGGGGTCATCCCGAGCTTCTGGATGGCGGCGACCTTGTCCTTGACCATCTCGTCGGTCTCGCCGAACAGGTCGCGACGCTCGCTGTGTCCGCAGATCACGTACTGCACGCCGAGCTTGGAGAGGAACAGCGGCGACACCTCCCCGGTGAAGGCACCCTTCTCCTCCCAGTGGCAGTGCTGGGCGCCGAGGGCGAACCCGAGCTTGTCGCCGTCGATGACGGTCTGGACGCTGCGGATGTCGGTGAACGGCGGGTGCAAGCTGACCTCGGCCTTCTCGAGATCGTCCTTGCCGACGAGGTACGCCAGCTTCTGGACGATCTGGATCGCCTCGAAGTGGTTGAGGTTCATCTTCCAGTTGCCGGAGATGAGGGGCAGACGGCTCATGCGTTGGGGGCCTTCCTGAGGGCGGCGAGGCCGGGCAGGTCGCCCAGCTCGAGGAGCTCGAGCGACGCGCCGCCACCCGTGCTGACGTGGGACACCTCCGACTCGAGGCGGAACTGGGCGAGGGCTGCGGCACTGTCGCCACCACCCACGACGGTGAAGGCCTTGGTGTCGGCCATCGCCTGTGCGACGGTGCGGGTGCCGGCCTCGAAGCGCGGGTCCTCGAACATGCCCATCGGGCCGTTCCAGAAAACGGTACGGGCGTCCATGATCACGTCGCTGAAGGCAGCGGCCGATCCCGGACCGATGTCGAACCCCTTGGCGCCGTCGGGCAGCCGGGTGCCGAAGGTGGCGTACTCGCCACGGGCGTCGACGCCGACGATGTCCTCGGGGAGGTGGATCGTCTTGCCCTTGGCGGCCGACTCGGCCAGAAGACGACGACAGGTCTCGACCTGGTCGGGCTCGAACAGCGAGTCACCGATCGGGTTGCCGAGGGCGGCGAGGAAGGTGAAGCACATCGCCCCACCGACCACGAGCGAATCGACCACGCCGAGGAGGGCCTCGACGACACCGAGCTTGTCGCTGATCTTGGAGCCGCCGAGCACGGCGACGAACGGGTGCCGCGGCGACTCGCGCAGGCCGAGGAGGACCTCGACCTCCTTCTGGAGAAGGAGACCCATGGCGCTGGGCAGCGTCTGAGGCGGACCGACGATGCTGGCGTGGGCGCGGTGGCACGCACCGAAGGCGTCGTCGACATAGGCGTCGATGCCGTCGACGAGCTGTGCCACGAACGCCGGGTCGTTGCCCTCCTCACCTGCGTCGAAGCGCAGGTTCTCCAGCAGTTCGACACCGGGAGCGAGCTCGGCGAGGCGAGCGCGCACCGGGTCCATCGAGTACTTCGGGTTCGGCGCGCCCTTCGGGCGGCCGAGGTGCGAGCACGTCACGACCTGCGCCCCGCGCTCGACGAGCCACTCGATCGTGGGCAGCGCGGCACGGATGCGGAAGTCGTCGGTGATCTCGCCGCCCTCCATCGGGACGTTGAAATCGGTGCGGACCAAGACCCGCTTGCCCCGGACGTCGCCAAGGTCGTCGAGGGTCGGGATCCTGCCGAGCGGCGTCTCCGGCATCGAGGTCACTTCTTGCGGCGCTTCGAGGCGACCTTGCGGCCGGCGTACAGCGTCGTGTCGACGAGACGGTTCGAGTAACCCCACTCGTTGTCGTACCACGCGAGGACCTTGACCATCTTGCCCATCGCCATCGTGAGGCCGGCGTCGAAGATGCTGCTGTGCGGGTCGGTGACGATGTCGCTGGAGACGATCGGGTCCTCGGTGTAGCGCAGGATCCCCTTCAGCGGGCCACTGGCGGCCTTCTTCATCGCGGCGTTGATCTGCGCGACGGTGGCCTCCTTCTTCAGCATCGCCGTGAAGTCGACGACCGAGCCGGTGGGCACCGGGACACGCAGCGAGGTGCCGTCGAGCTTGCCCTTCATGCTGGCGAGCACGAGGCTCGTGGCGCGGGCAGCGCCCGTGCTGGTGGGAACGATGTTGATGGCTGCGCCACGCGCACGACGGAGGTCCTTGTGC
>JBEBDM010000046.1:0-3097 GCA_041156905.1 Actinomycetota bacterium
TATCGCCTCCGCTGCCGGGCACCGGGATGCCCGGTGTGTGTGCCGGCGCCTCGGCGAGAACCCACGAGAGGTCGGTGCGGGCTCCGACCTCGTCGAGGGAGTCGACCACGGCCTCTTGCTGTTGCTGGGTGAGATAGCTCATCACCCAGCTCGTCGTGACCACGGGGTGTCCGTGCGCGGTCGCCTCGACGACGGCGGCTGCCGTGTCGGTCACCGCATCCCCGCGCCGCACGTCGAGGCCTGCCTCGGATGCCATCGCGATCGCGTTCACGAGCCGTCCGAAGCGTTCCGTCTGGTCGGGCCAGAGACATGCCTCGAGCCACGTGACTGCTGCGGGGTCATAGAGGTCGATCGGTGACGCATCGAGCCCGGCCGACCAGACGATGTCCGGACAACCGGCGGGAACGGGGACATCGCCGAGCGTCACACAGGGGAGCGCGACCCGGGGATCTCCCACGATGTGTCTCTCCCGTTCAGTCCCGCCGTCGAACACGTACGAGAACCGGGGCATGAGCAGGTTCAGGCCAGCGCTCGTGCCCACGTCGAGATGAGCGAGCGATCCGACCTCTGCGCTGAGCATCGCCATCGCGGGGAGGAACGTGGCGCACCGACCGACCTCGTTCGTCTGGGTCGACCGTGAGGCGACGATGCGCGCGAGCTGATCGCTGTGGGACGCCACGAGTCCGACGAGTGCGTCTCCTGCGGCGGTCGCCGAATCGTGTGTGTACGGCACGCCGGAGACGCTGGGGTAGTACGCCGCCAGTGGATGCCCGTGGGGATCGTCGAGGAGGAGAGCGTGAACGGCAGCGAGGAAGAGCACGGGGCGTCTCTGGGCCGGCGGCGCCGCCATGAGCACCTCCGCCACCGACGGTTCCCGCGCTGCCCGCTCGCTGAGCGCCCGGTACAGGGGAGAGCCCTTGGCGACGTCGGTGGCGAACTCGGTGAAGGCGAGTGAGATCTCCGCCGGGTCGGTCGGCATCCTGTCGGCCATGACCCGACCCTAACGCCGCTGTCGGCGCCGGTCAGGAGTGAATCGGGTGGCGCCGTGGCAACATTCTCGGATGGACCTGATCGGCGATCTCGAGGCCCGTGGCCTCGTCCACGACTCCACCGACCTCACGGCGCTGCGCGCCCGTCTCGCGGAGGGCCCGATGGGCCTGTACATCGGGTTCGACCCGACGGCCGACTCGCTGCACGTGGGGCACCTGGTGGGGCAGTTGTTCATGCGACGCTTCCAGATGGCCGGGCACCGGCCCTTCCCGCTCGCAGGTGGGGCCACCGGGATGATCGGTGACCCGGGCGGGCGCAGCGAGGAGCGCAACCTCCTCGACGACGACACCCTGCGCCACAACCTCGAGCGGATCAAGGCCCAGCTGTCGTCGCTGCTCGACTTCGAGCCCGGCCCGTACCAGGCCACGCTGGTGAACAACGCCGACTGGACCCGTCCGGTGTCGATGCTGGAGTTCCTGCGCGACGTCGGCAAGCACTTCACGATCAACCAGATGATGGCCAAGGACTCGGTGAGGAGCCGGATCGAGAGCGAGCACGGCATCTCCTACACCGAGTTCTCGTACATGCTGCTCCAGGCCAACGACTTCCGGCACCTGCACGCCGAGTACGGGGTCGAGATGCAGGCCGGCGCCAGCGACCAGTGGGGCAACATCACCGCAGGTGTCGAGCTCATCCGCCGCCGTACCGGGGCCGGCGTGCACGCCATGACCCATCCGCTGATGGTCAAGGCTGACGGCTCCAAGTTCGGCAAGTCCGTGAGCGGTGCGGTGTGGCTCGATCCGGCCCGCACCTCTCCCTACGCCTTCCGGCAGTTCTGGATCCAGGTCGAGGACCAGATGGTGGGCACCTACATGCGCATGCTGTCGCTGAAGCCCCTCGAGGAGATCCTCGGCCTGCTGGCCGAGCACGAGGCCGCCCCGGAGCGCAGGGTGGCCCAGAGGGCCCTCGCCGAGGAGCTCACCGCCATGGTGCACGGTGAACAGGCCGCCCGCCTCGCCGCAGGGGCGGCCGACGTGCTGTTCGGGAGCGATCCGACCGCTGCGTCGGCCGAGGTGCTCACTGTGGTGGCTACCGAGGTGCCCTCCGTCGAGCTCCCGGCCACCATCGACGGCCTGCGCGTGCACGAACTGCTCGTGAACGCTGGCGTGGCCAAGTCGAACAGCGAAGTGGCCCGTCTTCTGGGCCAGGGCGCCGTCCGGGCAGGAAATCGCGTGCTCGGAGAAGATGGTCTCCTCGAGGCATCCGACCTGCTCAGCGGCGGTTTCCTGCTCCTGCGCAAGGGCAAGCGCGACTTTCTCGTCGGAAAATCTTTGCCAAGAGGTTGATGCGGTCGGAACGCGCCGCTAGCGTAGCGACTCGCTCCGGTACGGCGTTTGCCAGGCCGGAGGGCACGTACAGAGTGCGCCCGGCCGGACCGGCCAGCGACTGCTGAGTGCCACGAGCGATCTCGATCCGTCGAGAATCGGCTCCTTGAAAACGGAAGAGAAGACTGAACAACAGTGCGGGCAGCGACAGAGGGCTTCGGCTCACTGGACGTTGTCTGTCAATTCATAAAGTCCACGGGGGTCCTACCCTGTGGCAAATCAGTCAGATCTGAGCGCTGCCACGGTTGTATTCCCAACCGATGCGCTCAGCTCCGAAACAGTCGATCCGGGTTGCCGGCGGTTCGCCGCAGGTGACACGGACAGGCTTTTGTTGGAGAGTTTGATCCTGGCTCAGGACGAACGCTGGCGGCGTGCTTAACACATGCAAGTCGAACGAGGCCCATGGAGTAGCAATACTCCGGAAGGCCTAGTGGCGAACGGGTGCGTAACACGTGAGGAACTTGTCCCGGTCTCTGGGATAACAGTTGGAAACGACTGCTAATACCGGATGACGTCGGAGCGTCGCATGGCGCGCTGACGAAAGGGTTACCGGATCGGGAGAGCCTCGCGGCCTATCAGCTTGTTGGCGGGGTAACGGCCCACCAAGGCATCGACGGGTAGCTGGTCTGAGAGGATGATCAGCCACACTGGGACTGAGACACGGCCCAGACTCCTACGGGAGGCAGCAGTGGGGAATCTTGCGCAATGGGCGAAAGCCTGAC
>JBEBDM010000047.1:0-10121 GCA_041156905.1 Actinomycetota bacterium
ATCGACGTCGTCCAGCCCGATGCCGAGCCGTTCGCCTTCAACAGCAACGCCGATGCCAAGACCGCGCTCGACAACAAGCAGATCGACGCGATCATCACCGACCTCCCGACCGGCCTGTACATCTCGGCCGTCGAGATCGAGGGCACCAAGGTGTTCGGCCAGTTCCCGGTCGACGCCGGTGGCGCCGGCGACCAGTGGGGCCTGCTGTTCGTGAAGGACAACCCGCTCGTCGAGTGCGCCAACCTCGCGCTGGCCAGCCTCACCGAGTCGGGCGAGCTCGCCACCATCACCGAGCAGTGGATGGGCGAGTGGACCGAGGCTGCCTACCTCCCGGCCGACTGACATCACCTACGATCCGGTCATGACCGATCGCACGGAGGGCGCCGACCACGTGTCGGCGCCCTCTGTCGTTCCCGGCAACGTGCCGCCGCCGGGCCGGCGTGCGGCGTGGTTGAAGGCCCGACGCCGCCGGGCCACCGTGGTGGCGCTGGTCAGCACGGTCGTCACGCTCGGCGCGCTCACGCTGCTCGTCACCACCTCGAGCGGTTGGCCCAAGGTGAAGGCGGTGTTCTTCGACGGGACACGCTTCCGTGAGGACTTCCCCGAGGTGCTCTCCTACCTCTGGGTCGACGTCAAGTTGTTCCTCCAGTGCGCCCCGTTCATCCTCCTGTGGGGACTCGTCCTCGCCTTGTGCCGCAACACACGCAGTCCGGTGCTGTTCCCGTTGCGTGCGTTCGCCGCGATCTACACCGACTTCTTCCGGGGCGTACCGATCATCCTCACCGTGTACCTGGTGGGCTTCGGCATCCCCAAGCTCGGACTGCTCGAGGGTGACTTCACCTTCCTCGGGTTCGGCGGTGCCTGGAACTCGCCGTACCTGTGGGGACCCGTGGCACTCGTGCTCGCCTACTCGGCGTACGTGTCGGAAGTTTTCCGCGCTGGCATCGAGAGCGTGCACGAGAGCCAGCGCGCCGGGGCCCGTTCGCTCGGGCTGACGCAGGGCCAGACGATGCGTCACGTCGTCGTCCCCCAGGCCGCCCGCCGCGTGGTGCCGCCGCTGATGAACGACTTCCTCTCACTGCAGAAGGACGTCGCCCTCGTCAGCTTCCTCGGACCGATCGAGGTCTTCCGGCGTGCGGGTTCGATCAAGGACCTCACCGGCAACTTCACCCCGCTCGTCGCCGCGGCGGTCATCTTCCTGCTCCTCACGATTCCCGAGACGCGGCTCGTCGACTGGTACTCGTCGCGCCAGCGCCGACGCACGGGCGGATCGGTGGTGTCGTGAGCGTTCCCAAGCTCGAACTGCGCCACGTGCGCAAGGCCTTCGGCAGCAAGATCGTGCTCGATGACGTCTCGCTCGCCGTTGCCGAGCACCAGGTGGTGTGCCTCATCGGAGCGAGCGGCTCGGGCAAGAGCACGCTGCTCCGCTGTGTCAACCTCCTCGAGCCGATCGACGAAGGCCTCGTCCTGCTCGACGGCACCGACATCAGCGAGCCCGGCCTCGACCCCGATCCGGTGCGTCGGCGGATCGGCATGGTCTTCCAGAGCTACAACCTGTTCCCGCACATGAGCGTCCTTCGCAACATCACGCTGGCGCCTACGAAGGTCGCCGGGGTGTCACGCTCCGACGCCGAGGCCCTCGCCCGCGAGCTGCTCGGCAGGTTCAGCCTCGACGACAAGGCCGACGCCTACCCCGACCAGTTGTCGGGCGGCCAGCAGCAACGTGTCGCGATCGTGCGCGCACTGGCGATGCGACCCGAGCTGATGCTCCTCGACGAGGTCACGGCTGCGCTCGACCCGGTGCTCGTCGGTGAGGTGCTGAACGTCGTGCGCGACATGCGCGCCGCCGGGATGACGATGATGCTCGCCACCCACGAGATGGGATTCGCCCGCGAGATCAGCGACCTCGTGTGCTTCCTGAAGGACGGCGTCATCGTCGAGGCCGCTCCCCCCGAGCAGCTCTTCACCGATCCGCAGCACCCCGAGACACGCGCCTTCCTCCAGCGCGTCATCGCTTCCGGCCGCCTCTGACGCCGAGATCTCGGTACGAATAGTTCCGGAATCCGGGACGATCTGCGCCGAGATCGGTGGGGTGTTAGCCGTCGGTGCGGCCGCTGGCGATGCCGCACACGACCTCGCCGTGGATGCACAGGCGGGTCTCGGTCTCGAGCACCTCTTGCACCCAGCCGTTCATGAAGTCGGCGTGACCGGTGTGCTGGCCGCCACTCGCGAGCACCAGCCCAGTGGGGTCGGTCGCCCAGTCGTACTCGACGGCGAACTGCAACTGCAGCACCGGCACCGGATGGCTGGTGGGGCACACGCCCTTGCTGCTGTAGGCGACGTGGGCGTGGTGGTCGGGACTGTCGAGGTTGGCGCCGTCCCAGCAGTCGGGGAAGGTCACGATCAGACGGAGGTTGCGCTCACCGCCGCAGTCGATGGGGAGCGCCGACCGCTCGATCCCGGCCCCGCATCCCCACGCCACGATCGAGACCGGCTGCTCCTCGGTCGCTGCCGAGTTCCCGGCCACCATCGTGAAACCCTCGGGGAAGGCGTTCACGATCTGTGGGTCGACTCCGATCCCCGGCCGGTAGTACGCCGTGCTCTTCACCGGGTCGATCGACTCCTGGCCGTTCATCAGCGCTGGCGACCAGTACGCCGCACGATCGCGCTGGTTGTCGCACGTCGAGTCGCCGGCAACGAGGTCGGCCGTCGTCGACGACGCGTTCGTCTCGGTCGAACCGAAGAACACGTGGAGGTGGCTCATGCCGGGCTGGCCGGGCCACACGATCGGGTCGTCCTGGGCCGCATGGCTGTAGGCACACTCCACGACGAACTGCGGCACTCGCCCCTGGGGGCCGGCGATCACCTCGTCGGGCTGGCCGATCGAGACGCCGCCGTTGTGCTGGTGGACCGACGTCGGACCGTCGGGCGCACAACCGCCGAGCAGCGACACCACGCCCAGCAACGCGCCGACCGACCCGGCGCGTCGTGCGAACCCTCGTCGCACGACGCGTCCGGACCGATCAGAGGTGCGACGCATCAGGGCTTGTCAGGAACGCCGATCGACGCGAGGTCGAGCGCGGCGGGTCCACCAGCAGCAGAGACGGCCGGGGCCGTCGCCGCATCGGGCATCGACTCGAGGGTCTCGAGAGCCGGGAGCTCGGCGACCTTCCAGTCGACGGACGGCGGCGGGGTCTCGGTGAGCCACAGGGCGATGTTGTAGAAGTTGTCCATCCAGTCACCGCTACCGGTTCCGTCGCACGGGGCGAGGGTCTCGATCGCGTTCGGCGCGCTGGTGGTGAAGGTGTTGCCCGAGAAGCAGTGACCGAGGGTGCTGACGTCGGTGCCCACCGAGGCCGCCATCAGGTCGGCCTGACGGTTGTCCTCGAGCACGTTGTCGCGCACGGTGTTGAACCAGCTGTCCCAGATGATCGCTCCGCCCGGATCGACCGGCGCCACCTGCTTGGACTCCTCGCAGGTGAGGTCCCATTCCTCCTGTGTCGGCAGCTCGTCGTTCGGGTCGTCCTCGGGGAACGGAGCAAGGCCGATACCGGTCTTGTCGTGGTCCCAGACGCGGTTGCGTTCGATCAGGTTGTCGACGCCACCGGCGACGAGGATGCCGTTGCCCATCGCGAGCAGGGCCACGTCGATGGCCGGCGTGTCGCCCTGGTTGTTCGAGTGGACGAGGTTGCCGATGATCGTCGTCTGACGCTCGGGGTAGCACAGCTCGTAGCTGCCGCTGTTCGGCACGATGCCCGCACGGTTGTAGCGGAAGGTCGACTCGACGATGTAGAGGTCGCCACCCGAGTTGGTGCCCGAGTAGCCGAGGCCGTTGTGCTCACTGACCACGTGCGACACGACGGCGTTGCACGGGAAGCACTCACCGATGTAGATCCCGGCGTCGGGGCTACCCGCCGCGTAGATGTGGTCGATCTGGCCGTTGACCGAGTCGAACGCATAGACGCCGTAGTCGCCGGTGCGGTAGGCGGTCACGTACGAGATGCGGTACCCGTCGACGCCCGTCACGAACACGCCGTTCTTGGTGTAGTTCATCGACGTCAGGTTCTCGACGACGATGTCCTTGGACCCGAGGGCGCGGATTCCGTTCTCGAGTTCGAACTGACCGTCGAGCACGACGGTGTTGCGGTCGGCGCCACGGATCGTGATGCCGTTGGTCGTGACGCTCACGGCCTCGTTGTAGGTGCCGGGCTCGATGTACACGATCTCACCCTCGGCAGCGGCGTCGACGGCCTCCTGGATCGTGGCGAACTCGGTCGGCACGGTGAGGAAGCCGTCGTCGGCGCCCACCGTGGTCTCCGGTGCCGACGTCTCGGGCATCGGCTCGGTGACGGGAGCCCCCGTCGTCGCCGACGGCTGGGTCGTCGTGGTCGCTGCATCATCACCCCCGCACGAGGCGAGGAGCATCGCTGCTGCAGTCAGGCCGGCGAGCGCGCGGCGCGTCATCGTCGAGTTCATCGGAATCCTTCCCCCTGTCACGGTGCCACCACCGTGACGGAGCCGAACATAGCCGCCGTGGGCGTCCCGTGGATGGAGCAGTAGTAGACGTAGACGCCAGGGGTGTCGAACACCTTGGAGTACTCCATCGTCGGGGCGAAGTCCTCCGTGAGCGCTCCCCAGGTCGTGGCCTCGGGATCGTCGGCCGGGAGGATGTTGTGGTCGTTGCGCCCGTTGTTGAGCCAGTGCACCTCGGTGCCGGCCTCGACGGTGATGTGCTGGACGATGAAGTTGTTGTCGAGCGACAGCACGTCGACCGTCTCGCCGTTGGGGGCGAAGGTCTCGACAGGTGCCGCGGTCTCCCCGGGGGCGAGCGTGGTGGTGGTCGGCGCCACGCTGGTCACCCGGAGGCTGTCGTCACGGTCGGCTCCACACGCCGTCAGGGTCACCACGACCCCGAACGCGACCGCGACGGCTCTCACCCGGCGCGATCTCCACACCGTGCAGCCGACAGCCGTTCCTCTCGAACCCGTGCCCCTCGAACCCGTGTCGCTGACGCCCATTCTCCTGCTCCCCCGCGATTCCCCTGCGCTCCGGACGCCGCCTAGTGTGCCCCGTCGTGACCGCCCCAGAGAATTCCGCTCGTCCCGCCGAGCCCGACCCCGGGTCCGGCGACGAGCTCCTCGCCGGGCACCGTGTCCCGCGCAGTGGCCCGGTCTGGCTGGTCCTGTTCATCGGTCTGGTGGCCTGCACCAACGTCGCCGCGGCGACATTCGCCGGCCTCGTCGCCGATCACCCGCTGAGGCTGATCGCCCTCTCGGCCCGCAACCGCTACTTGATCCTCGCCCGCCCCGAGGTCGACGGCCCGCTGCTGTGGGCGCTGATCGCCACCGCCCGGATCCTGGCGGCGGCCGCCGTGTGCCACGCCATCGGCCGCTGCTACGGCGACCGTGCCCTGCGGTGGTTCTGGCGGTTCCTCGGGATGCCGCAGGAACAGGTCGCCCGGTTCGAGCAGCAGGTCGACAAGGCGGAGTGGATCGTGGTGCCGCTGTTCGTCGGCAGCAACATCGTCTGGGCCCTGACCGGAGCCGCCCGGACCCCTTGGCGTCGCCTCCTCCCGCTGGCCCTCGTCGGGATCGCCGCCCGCCTCGGCCTGCTCTGGTGGCTGTCGGGTCTGTTCGAGGAGGAACTCGGTTCGGTGGTCGACTGGCTGGCCCGCAACCAGATGTGGATCATCGCCGCGTCGGTCGCCGTGGTCCTGCTCGCCAACCTCCGCAACTTCCGTCGGGGTCGGTGACGCAGCCCGCGAGCGGCGCTGCTAGACACTCGCCCATGGCTCAGACAGCACTCGGCGGCACCCCCGTCAACACCGTCGGCGACCTCCCCACCGTGGGCGCCGCCACCCCGTCGTTCACCCTCACCAAGTCCGACCTCAGCAGCGTCACCGCCGCTGATCTCGCCGGTCAGCGCGTCGTGCTCAACATCTTCCCGAGCGTCGACACGCCCACCTGCGCGACGAGCGTGCGCCGCTTCAACGAGATCGCCTCGGGCCTCGACAACACCGTCGTGCTCTGCGTCTCGGCCGATCTGCCCTTCGCCCAGACCCGCTTCTGCGGTAGCGAGGGTCTCGCCAACGTCACCAACGCCTCGTCGTTCCGCAGCGACTTCGGAAGCGCCTACGGCGTCACCCTTGCCGACGGCGTGCTCTCCGGCCTGCTTGCCCGTGCGGTGGTCGTCCTCGACACCGACGGCACCGTGCTGCACAGCCAGCTCGTTCCCGAGATCGCCGTCGAGCCCGACTACGACGCGGCGATCGCCAGCCTCTCCTGACCGGACCCGCCGGCGGCGGGCCTACAGACCGAGGATCTGGTCGAGGCCGATCGTGACGCCGGGATGCTCGGCGATGCGCCGGCATGCCAGCACCACACCGGGCATGAAGCTGCTCCGGTCGTAGCTGTCCTGACGGATCGTCAGGGTCTGCCCCTGCGCGCCCAGGACGACCTCCTGGTGGGCCATCATCCCGCGCATCCGCACGGCGTGCAGACGGATGCCACCGGGCCCGACGCCGCCGCGCGACCCGGCCGGGTCCTCGTGCTCGGTGGGGTCGGGAGCCCATTCGTCCGACGCCGCGGCCATCCGCCGGGCGGTCGCCACGGCAGTGCCCGACGGGGCGTCGATCTTGCGGTCGTGGTGCAGCTCGATGATCTCGGCAGTGTCGAAGAACGGCGCCGCCATCTCGGCGAAGCGCATCATCAGGACGGCACTGATCGCGAAGTTCGGCACGATCACGCAGTTGCTGCCGCTGAAGGCAGCCCTGAACGCGTCGAGATCGTCGTCGGTGAAGCCGGTGACACCGACGACGGCGTGCATCCCGTGCATCGCGAGCCACGGGAGGGTCACACGCGACGAGGTGGCGACCGACAGATCGATCACCACCTCGCAGCGTGCATCGGCGAGGGCGCGGAGCTCGCTCGCCACGGTGACGCCGTGCACCTCACGCCCTGCGGCGCTGCGGCCCACGGCGGCCACCAGTTCGAGGCCGGGGGCGGAGGCGACGGCATCGCACGCAGCGCTGCCCATCCGGCCTCCGGCCCCGACGACACCCACTCGGATCGCGTTCATCGCTGCGAACCGTAGCGGGTCGGGTTCTCAGCGGTGACGACGACGGCCCTCGCCGCCGCGGTCGCCCGAGTCGGTCGACGGACCGAGGTCGCCGAGGTCGGCGGCCAGTTCGGCGTCGAAGGCGTCGTCGAACGACACCGCGACGGCATCGCCCGACTCGCTCCGACCACCACGGTCGCTGCGACCACCGCGGTCGTCACGACCGCCACGGTCGCGGCCACCACGGTCACGTCCGCCACCGTCACGACCACCACGGTCGCGATCGCGGCCGCCACGGTCCCCGCCGCGATCACCGCGGTCGGCCGAGGCCGCACCCTCGGGGATCACCGGGTCCCAGGACTCGCCGGGGGTCAGGCTGACCTTGCCCTTCTCGTCGATCTCCTCGACGATGACCTCGATCTCCTGACCGAGGGTGAGCACGTCCTCGACGTTGTTGATCCGCTTGCCCTTGCCGAGCTTGCTGATGTGGACCAGACCGTCGCGGCCGGGGAGGATGTTCACGAACGCACCGAACTTGGTCATGTTGACCACGCGGCCCTGGTACGACTTGCCGAGCTCGGCCATCGGGGGCGAGACGATCGCCATGATGCGAGCCTTGGCCTCCTCCATCCGCCACGCCTCGACGGCGCCGATGGTGACGATGCCCTGGGCGCCGTCGTCGTCGACGGCGATCTCGGCACCGGTCTCCTGGGTGATGGTGTTGATGACCTTGCCCTTCGGTCCGATGACCTCACCGATCTTGTCCATCGGGATGAGGACGGTGATGATCTTCGGAGCGGTGGCCGCGACCTCGGCACGCGCCGCCGGGAGGCAGGCGTTCATGTTGGCGAGGATCTGGAGGCGGGCCTCCTTGGCCTGGTCGAGCGCGGCGGCCAGGACGTCGGCAGGGATGCCGTCGATCTTGGTGTCGAGCTGCAGGGCGGTGATCGCGTCGGCGGTACCGGCGACCTTGAAGTCCATGTCGCCGAACGCGTCCTCGGCACCGAGGATGTCGGTGAGGGTCGTGTACTTGCCCTCGGCGTACACCAGGCCCATGGCGATACCGGCCACGGCCGAGCGCACCGGGACACCGGCGTCCATCAGCGCGAGCGAGCCCGAGCAGACCGAGGCCATCGAGGTCGAGCCGTTGCTGGCGAGGACCTCGGCCACGAGGCGGAGGGTGTAGTTGAACTTCTCGAGGCTCGGGAGCACCGGGATGAGCGCACGGGCCGCGAGGGCGCCGTGGCCGATCTCGCGACGCTTGGGCGAGCCGACGCGGCCGGTCTCACCGTTGGCCCACGGAGCCATGTTGTAGTGGAACAGGAAGTACTTGTTCGTCTCGGGCGACAGCGTGTCGAGCAGCTGGTTCATGCGCGGCATGGCCATGGTGACGACGTTCATCACCTGGGTCTCGCCACGCTGGAACAGGCCGGTGCCGTGCGCCGTCGGGAGCACGCCGACCTCGCTCGAGAGCGGACGCAGGTCGCGGGGGCCACGACCGTCGATGCGCTTGCCCTCATCGACGATCCGCTTGCGGACGAGCTTCTTGGTCAGGCTGCGCACAGCCTCCTTGATCTCGCGCTCACGGCCGGCGAACTCGGCACCCTCGCCGCAGAGCTGGGCGATGGCGTCGGCAGCGGCGGCGTCGGTGGCGGCGTTGCGCTCGGCCTTGCCGGCGATGGCGACGGCCACGGCGAGGGCCGGGGTGGCGATGCGCTCGACGGCGGCGAACACCTCGGGGGCGTAGTCGACGGCGACGCTGTACTGCATCGGGGTGATCGGGCCGTGGGCGGCGACGACCGACTCGACGAGCTGGCGCTGGAGGGCGATGCTGTCCTTGATCCAGGTCTTGCTGGCCTCGAGGCCGCGGGCGAGGGCGCCCTCGTCGACCTTCGGCGCGCCGTTGTCGTAGTACTCGAAGCTCTTCGAGGTACCACCGGCCTCGACCATCATGATCGCGACGTCGCCGTTGTCGAGCTCACGACCGGCGACGACGAGCTCGAACGTGCTCTCCTCGCCCTCGGCGTAGGTGGGGTGGGGGGTCCACTCGCCGGCCTGGTTGTAGGCCACGCGGACGGCACCGATCGGGCCGTCGAAGGGGATCCCGCTGATCATCAGCGAGGCCGAGGCGGCGTTGATGGAGAGCACGTCGTGCGGGTTCTCCATGTCGGCGCCGAGGATGGTCAGCACGACCTGGACCTCGTTGCGGAAACCGTCGGGGAACGCCGGACGCAGCGGGCGGTCGGTGAGACGGCAGGTCAGGATGGCGTCCTCGGTGGGGCGGCCCTCACGACGGAAGAACGAGCCGGGCACCTTGCCGGCGGCGTAGGCGCGCTCCTCGACGTCGATCGTCAGGGGGAAGAAGTCGGTGCCGGGACGAACGTCCTTGGCCGCGTTGGCCGTGGCGAGCACGGTGGTCCGGCCGAGTGAGGCGACGACGGCGCCCTGACTCTGCTGGGCCAGCTTGCCGGTCTCGAACGACAGGGTCTTGTCGGTCCCGGTGAGGGTTCCCGACACTCGGATGGCGTCAGCCATGACGAGCTCCTTTCATTCCGCGCGCGGCCATGCCGCGGCGGTGTACATGGGCGGAGGCCGGTTCCCAGTCGTCGATGTCGGAACTGCGACCCGCCGGACTGACCCGGCCGGGAGCCCCGACACCCTCGACTGACAACCGAGCCGAAAGTGCCCGGTTGGTGTGTTCCCCCGAGGCTACCAGCGCCACGGGCCGACGGGGTGGAACCCGCGGGATCCGTCAGGACACTGTTCCCACGACGCGATGGGGGTCATGGCTGCCCGAAAAGCACGAATCCCCGGCCGGGAGGCCGAGGATCGCACACTTCTCAGGTTGTCGTTCTGGACGGTTCGCTCAGCGGCGCAGGCCGTTGGCGGCGACGATCGCGCGGTAGCGCTCGACGTCGATGTCCTTCACGTAGTCGAGCATGCGGCGACGACGGCCGACCAGCTTGAGCAGGCCACGACGGCTGTGGTGGTCCTTGGGGTGCGACTTGAAGTGGTCGGTGAGGTGGTTGATGCGCTCGGTGAGGAGGGCGATCTGCACCTCGGGC
>JBEBDM010000048.1:0-2915 GCA_041156905.1 Actinomycetota bacterium
CCTCTCCACGCCACCCGGCGAACAGGGCGAGGCCGCTGGAGTCGGCCCCGTCGATGACGCGCTCACCCAGTTCGGCCAGACGCGCGCAACCGCTGAAGCCGGCGAGTCGCTCGGTCCAGAAGGAGGCACATGCCGCGCCGTATCGCCGAGCGCTCGCACGGGCACCCTCCACGGCGACGCCGCTGTCCCACAGCTTGCGGACGAGACCGGGCTCGAAGAACGAGAAGGCCGACACGACGACGTCGGCATCGACGTCACCGAGCACACCGCCGCGGCCGGCGACGTAGTAGGCGAAACCATTGGGGTACCCGGCGTCCTTGCACGGTCCGAGCACCTCGGGGGCGAGCATCCACCTCCCACCGAGGTCACCGACAGGTGCGGTGAGTGAGCGACAGGAATCGAGGTACGTCGGTGACACCATGAGACGACGGTAGCCGCTACGGTGTGGCTGCCGACCCACCCGAGCGGGAGAGCCAACCGTGCCGCCAGCACGGAGGGCGCCGAAGGAGCAACCTCCCCGGAATCTCTCAGGCACACGGACCGCCCGGGGCAGGCAACGCTGGAAAGAGACCGGATCCGTCCGATCCGCCGAAGGGGAAATCCCATTCGTGGGAGAAGCTCTCAGGCACCGATGACAGCGGGGGAACCACACATCCATCACGGCCACCGGCCGAGGAGGTTCCCATGTCACCCGTGCGTTCGCTCACCACCCTGTCCGCCCGCGACGAGTTCGTCGGTCGACACATCGGCCCGTCGCCTGCCGAGCAGGCCACGATGCTGGCCGCCATCGGCGCGGCCGACCTCGAACAGTTGATCCGCGAGACCGTCCCGGCCTCGATCCTGCGGAGCGACGCGCTTCCCCTCCCCGGACCGCGTCCGGTCTCGGAGGTCCTCGGTGAGTTGCGTGCCCTCGCCGACCGCAACCGGCCGCGGACCTCCCTCATCGGTCAGGGCTACTACGGCACCACGTGTCCGCCCGTCGTCCAGCGCAACGTGCTCGAGGACCCGGGCTGGTACACGGCCTACACGCCGTACCAGCCCGAGATCAGCCAGGGTCGCCTCGAGACCCTCCTGAACTTCCAGACGATGGTCGCCGACCTCACCGGGTTCGAGATGGCCAACGCCTCCCTGCTCGACGAGGCGACGGCCGCCGCCGAGGCGATGACGATGACACGGCGCTCCTCGCGCTCGAAGGGCAGCACCTTCCTCGTCCATCACGACACGCACCCCCAGACGATCCACGTCCTCCAGACCCGGACGGAGCCGATCGGCATCGACCTCGTCGTGGGCGACGTCGACGCTCTCGACGAGTCGTGCTTCGGCCTGCTGCTCAGCCTTCCTACCTCGACAGGTTCCGTGCGCGACTGGTCGGCGGTCATCGAGCGTGCGCACTCGCTCGGCATCGTGGTCGTCGTGGCCACCGATCTCCTGGCGTGCGTCCTCACCACTCCCCCCGGTCAACTCGGTGCGGACATCGCTATCGGTTCGGCGCAGCGGTTCGGTGTCCCGATGGGCTTCGGAGGGCCACACGCCGCGTTCATGGCGACCTCCTCGGCAATGGCGCGTTCGCTGCCCGGTCGACTCGTAGGAGTCAGCACCGACGACGAGGGTCGGCCGGCGTTGCGACTCGCCCTGCAGACACGCGAGCAGCACATCCGCCGCGAGAAGGCGACAAGCAACATCTGCACCGCCCAGGTACTGCTCGCCAACATCGCCGGTCTCTACGCGGCATGGCACGGTCCTGATGGACTGCGACGGATCGCCGAGCGGGTCCACCTCCTCGCCGACATCGCGGCCACGTCGCTGCGTGCCGCCGGTCTCGAGCTGGTCCACGATTCGTGGTTCGACACCGTCGCCGTTCGTTGCGACGCCGACGCCGTGATCACCGCCGCCCATGGAGCCGGGCTCTCTCTCCGCCGCGTCGACGACTCGACCGTCTCGTTCTCCTTCGACGAGACCACCGGCGACGACGTCCTCCACACCCTGCTGGGCGTCTTCGGTGCCACGGCCGTCGACGAGGCCACCGTGGTCGACGGGCTTCCCGCACGTCGGACCGATGACATCCTCACCCCGTCGGTGTTCCGGCGTCTCCACACCGAGCACGAGATGCTCCGGTACCTGCGTCGGATGAAGGACCGCGACCTCGCCCTCGACCGCACGATGATCCCCCTCGGATCGTGCACGATGAAGCTCAACGCGACCGTCGAGATGATGCCGATCACGTGGCCCGAGTTCGCCAACGTCCATCCCTATGCCCCCGACGACGAGACCGAGGGTTACCGGGAGATGATCCACCAGCTCGAGGAGATGCTCGTCGCCGTCACCGGGTACGACGCCGTGAGCCTCCAGCCCAACGCCGGGAGCCAGGGAGAGTTCGCCGGTCTTCTCGCGATCCGTCGCTACAACGCCTCGCGTGGAGAACAGCAGCGCACCGTGTGCCTCATCCCGTCGAGCGCGCACGGTACCAATGCGGCGAGCGCGGTCATGGCCGGGATGGAGGTCGTCGTGGTGTCGTGCGACGAGCGCGGCAACGTCGACCTCGACGACCTCTTCGTCAAGGCCGAGGCGGCCGGAGACCGTCTGGCCGCGGCGATGATCACCTACCCGTCGACGCATGGCGTGTTCGAGGAAGCAGTGACGACGATCTGCGACATCGTCCACCGCCACGGTGGCCAGGTCTACGTCGACGGGGCGAACCTCAACGCGCTCGTCGGCCTCGCCACGCCAGGCACCTTCGGTGCCGATGTCAGCCACCTCAACCTGCACAAGACCTTCTGCATCCCCCACGGTGGCGGCGGTCCCGGTGTCGGACCGGTGGCCGTGCGTTCGCACCTCGCACCCTTCCTCCCCGGCGATCCCCTCGTCGGCGACGGTGCGGTGTCGGCGGCCCGATTCGGATCGGCGAGCATCCTGCC
>JBEBDM010000049.1:0-2901 GCA_041156905.1 Actinomycetota bacterium
GGCGATGGTGCACGAGGTGCGCTCGCTCCACGAGGCGACCATCCGGGCGATGGCTGAGCTGCGCGCCGCCGTGCACCGGGTCGAGCTCGCCCTCCACGACCAGTTCGCCGCACTCGAGCCCACACCGGCAGCCGGAATCGCACGGCCTCACTTCGGCGCCGCCCCGACGCATCCGGGCCCGGCGACCGCCGTCGCTCCCCGGCCTGAGGTCGCCCCGATGCTCGCCACCCGGCCCGTCGCTCAGCCAGCACCGGCTCGCCCGACGCCCGAGCCAGCCCCGGCCGCCGAGTCACTGCCCGAGGTCGCGGCACACGTCACAGCGACGGCACCGTCACCCGACACAGCGGCCGCCACGCCCGGTGTCCCCACCCTCGCCCCGCGGCCCGGCGCCACTCCCCCGGCCCCCGCCGAGACACCGAGCCCCGCCGCCACCTCCACGACTCCCGGCCTCGACGTCGATCGACTGGTCGCGATGCTCGAGACGCGTCTCGGCGAGATCGACATGACCTCCGGTACGTCGCCCGACTGACGCACTGCGTAGGGTGCCGCGCATGGGAGTGCGCCTCGAACCGTCCGACGAATACATGCACGAGCTGGGCCCTGAGTCCAACTTCAACGAGAGCATGTACATCAACTGCTTCGACCCGGCCCAGCAGGTGGGTGGCTGGTTCCGCATGGGGAACAGGGCCAACGAGGGCTACGCCGAGATGACGGTATGCCTCTATCTCCCGCCGGCCGAGGGAGCACCGCGCCGGAGCGTGGCGTTCATGTACAAGCGCCCGAGCATCGAGAACAACGACGCCCTCGACGCGGGTGGCCTCACCTGGACGATGGTGCGACCGTTCGAGGAACTGCGCATCGCCTACACCGGCAAGGTGGTCCTCCTCGACGATCCCGAGCAGATGGCCGACCCGAAGTCGGCGTTCACCAACAACCCGTACGCCGAGTGCGAGGTCCACGTGACGTTCACGGGCCAGGGTCGTCCGAGCATGTTCGGTGGCGAGCCCGACACCCCGCACGAGACTCCCGGCGAGGAGTTCGCCAAGGGCCACTACGAGCAGCTCGTCCACGCCACCGGCACCATCCGTGTCGGCGACCGCGAGTGGGAGATCTCCGGACACGGTCTGCGCGACCACTCGTGGGGACCGCGCTACTGGCAGGCCCCGTGGTACTACCGCTGGCTCACCGCCAACGTCGACGCCGACTTCGGCTTCATGGCGAGCCGTGTCGCGAAGAAGGACGGCCCCGGAACCCGCGGAGGCTTCGTCTGGGAGAACGGCACCATGCACCTGTGCGACGACGTGCAGATCAGCACCGTCACCCGTGGCGACGATGAGTACCACGACACGATCCAGGGTGTGATGCGCTCGAGCCGCTCGCAGCGCGAGTGGTCGTTCCGTGGCGAGGTGATCGACCTCATCCCGCTCCGCAACCGTCGACAGGATCCGGACGGCAACTGGCTGATGACACGCATCAGCGAGGGCATGACCAAGTGGACGGTCGAGTCGGGTCCGTTCGAGGGACGCGTCGGCTACGGCCTCAGCGAGTACCTCGACCAGATCATCGACGGCTCTCCGGTCGGCATCGCCGAGTAGCGAGCCGATCCGCTCGCTCGCCGTTCAGTCGAGCGACGAGGCCGCCACGAACGACTCGGCGAGCGCCGCGTCGCCGATCACCTCACACGCCGACAACGGACCACGCCGCCACAGCGCCAGAAGGATGTCGACCGCTCGTCCGCGGATCGCACAGTCGCCCTTGGCGTGCTCCCGGGTCACCGCGAGCGTGTCGCCCTCGGGCCTGACCATCCACTCGCCCTCGACGTCGGTGCAGTGCAGGTGCACCGTTCCGGTCACCGAGCCGTTCGACTGGTTCATGAAGACCGTGAGGAACTCGTCGACACCGTCGCTGGCGAGCTCGGGCGACACGTCTCCGACGACGCCGGTGGCCTGCTCGGCATCGATCCGGTGCACGAGGAACTCCTGTGCCATGCGGCGAGCCAACCAACCGAGGTCGCGCATCCCGACCCAGGTCCACTGCGGGGTCTCGGGGACGGCAGCGCGCAACACGGCGGTGTAAGCCGCGTGCTCGCCGCGCAGGACGTCAACGGCCGCACCACCCTCGTGCCGGGTCGGCAGACGGAGTCCCTCGAAGGCGTCGCGCCGCTCGGCCACCACCCGGTGCCAGATGTACTGCACCTCGTAGGCGTGGAAGACGAGATCGGACACCGTCCACCCCGGGCAGCCCGGGACCTCCGCCGACGCCTCGGCCCGCTCACACGCGGCGATGAACCGCTCGTGCTCGTCGTCGAACAGGCGGAAGAAGTCGTCAGCAGTCATGGCGGCGATGTTGGCACACTCGTCCCGTTCGGTGGGAGTGCCGCTCCTCGGAGCGGGCGGCCTCAGAGGTCGGGGATCAGCGTCGCCAGTTCGCGCCACTCGGCCATCGGCAGCGCGCCGTCCTCGTGCGGGAGCACCTGCACACAGACATGGTCGGCGCCGGCCGTGTGGTGGGCGCGCACCCGCTCGGCGATCGTGTCGAGCGAACCCCAGGCGACGATCGCGTCGACCAGTGCGTCGCTGCCACCGTCGGCGATGTCGGCCTCGGTCCAGCCGAGCCGCACGAGGTTGTTCGTGTAGTTCGGCAGACGGAGGTACGTCGCCATGTGACGGCGGGCGATGGCACGGGCCTTCGAGGGATCGGTCTCGAACACCACGCCCTGCTCGGGCATCAGCAGCGGGCCCGTGCCGAGCACCTCTCGAGCTTCGGCAGTGTGCTCGACGGGGACGAAGTACGGGTGGGCGCCGACACCGCGTTCGGCAGAGAGCCGCAACATGCGCGGACCGAGGGCGGCCAGCGCCCTGGCCGGCGGATTGGCCGGACCAGCGGCGAAGAACAGGCCGC
>JBEBDM010000050.1:0-5081 GCA_041156905.1 Actinomycetota bacterium
GACTGCGGCGCTGTTCCACGACGGCTGGCTCTGCACCGGCGACCTCGCCTACATCGTCGACGGTGAACTCGTCCTGTGCGGGCGCATCAAGGACGTCATCATCGTCGGCGGGCGCAACGTCTTCCCGGAGGACATCGAACGCGCCGTCGGGCTCATCGACGGCGTCCGCGCCGGAAACGTGATCGCCTTCGGTGTCGAGGGCTACAAGGGCAAGGAGAGTGTCGTCGTCGTGGCCGAGGTCAGGGCCGACGACCTCGACGTCGTGCGCGACGCGGTGCACCACCGGACCCTCGACGTCTGCGGTCTCCCGCCGCGCGACGTGATGCTCGTGAAGCCCGGCACGCTGCCCAAGACCTCGAGCGGGAAGCTGCAGCGGGCGAAGTGCCGCGAGCTGTATCTCGCCGAGGAACTCGAGCTCGTCGACTGACTCGCGCCCGGCTCCCGGGGAGTCAGATCACGTCGGAGCGGCGCGGTAGGTTCTCCGCCATGAAGGTCGTCTACACGCCTGTCCACCTCCAGCACGATCCCCACGTCGAGTTCGAGACGTCGTCAGCACACAGCCCGTGGGAGCACATCGGCCGGGCCGAGGCCATCCGCGAGACGCTCGAGGCCGACGACCGTTTCGACTTCATGGCGCCGACGGAGTGGGGTACGGCCCCGATCGAGGCCGTGCACAACCCGGGTCTGGTCAAGTTCCTGAGCGAGGGCTGGGCGCAGTACGCCGCGGTGAAGCCGGGGGTGCGCGAGGTCGTCGGTGACGTGTTCTACTCGTCGCTGCTGCGCGACAAGATGAGCCCGGTCCGCGAGCCCGAGAGCATCTTCGGACGTGTCGGCTACTGGTGCTTCGAGACCACGACGCCGCTCTGCGAGGGCACGTACGTCGCGGCCCGCGGTGCTGTCGATACAGCGCTCACGACCACGCAACTCGTGCTCGACGGTGCATCGGCCGCCTACGGCCTGTGCCGTCCTCCCGGCCACCACGCGACCGCCGATCTCTATGGTGGCTACTGCTTCTTCAACAACGCGGCGATCGCCGCCCACCACATCGCGACCGCGACGGGTTCGAAGGTCACGATCCTCGATGTCGACTACCACCACGGCAACGGAACGCAGCAGATCTTCTACGACCGTGACGATGTCCAATACGTCTCGCTCCACGGCGATCCGGCGCGCGCCTACCCCTACTCGGTGGGTTTCGCCGACGAGACCGGCTCGGGTCGGGGCCTCGGCCACAACATCAACTACCCGATGCCCCTGCGCGCCGCCGACGATCTGTACGTCGACACGCTGGCCGACGCCTGCCACCGGATCTCGGCCTTCGGCCCGTCGGTGCTGATCGTCTCGCTCGGTCTCGACACCTACATCACCGACCCGATCAGTGACCTGGCCGTCACCACCGACGGGATGCGTCGCTGCGGTGAGGTCGTGCGTCGCCTCGGCCTGCCGACCGTGGTGCTGCAGGAGGGTGGTTACGACGTGAACGCGCTCGGCGCCAACGTCCAGGCGTGGCTGGTGGGTCTCGGAGCCTGACGCGCCCAGCGATCTCGCTCAGCCGCTGCGGGCGATCACGGCGAGCACGGCCTCGCCGTACTTCTCGAGCTTCGCCGGGCCGATGCCCTTGACCCGTGAGAGCTGCGCCAGCGTGGCGGGCTTCGCCGCGCAGATCGCTCGCAAGGTCTTGTCGTCGAGCACCGTGTAAGCGGGCTTGCCGTCGGCCGCGGAGCGCCGCCACTCACGAAGGGCCTCGAACAGGCCCTCGTCACCAGGGGCAGGACCATCGTTGGTCGCGGCGCCCCGGCGTGGGGCTACGGGTGCCTTCGGAGCAGCGGGACGGCCCGAACGGATGGGCTCCCGCGCGGGAACTGCTGGGCGGGGGAGGGAACTGCACTCCTCGATGAACGGCGAGGGCGCTTCGCCCGATACGACGGCAACGCGTTCGCCGCCACGAGTGATGGCCACGTGGAAGAGACGGCGCTCTTCCTCCTCGTCCTCTGCGAGACGGTGGGGGAACTGGTCGGCGTCGGCGCAGTGGACGACGACACACGGCCACTCCTGCCCCTTGACCCGGTGGACCGTGGCGAGGGTGACGCCCTCTCCGTCGGCAGCGGTCGGTGCCTGCAGCGTGCGGCGGAGCCACGGCTCGAAGTCGCCGGGGGACGGTTGCTGGAGAGCGAGCTGCAGCAGGGCGGTCTGGTCGTCGCCCTGCGAGGCACGGTTCATCCCGCGGTGCGACCCGTCGAGGCGGGTGACGGTGGCGGCGAGTCCGAGCTCGACGAAGAGCGAGTGGAGGAGAGCGACCGTGGTGGCGCCACCGCTGGCCATCGACTGCAGACGGGCGACGTCGGTGGCGAAGTCGGTGACGGTCTCGGTGTCGCGCGGTGTGTTCAGTCGACCGGCGAGGCGGAGCAGGTCGGCCACCGAACGCTGGTCGGCGACCCAGTCGGCGATCTTCGGATTCAGCGACCGTGCCGGGCGTCGGAGCGCCTCGGCGGTGTCGTCGCCCGACCAGCGCTCGCCGCCGGTGGCGATGCGTAGCCATGCGAGAGCAGCCCGCACGGTGGTGCGGTCGGTGAAGCCGCGGGTGGTCTCGCCCGCGGCAGCGATGCCGGCGCCGACGAGTGCCGCGTGTACGGGGACGAGGAGCGAGTTGACCCGGGTGAGGACGGCGATCGCGGATGGCGCCCTCCCTGCGTCGAGCCAGCCGCGTACGAGGGCGACCGTCTCGGCGACAGGGTCGGCGCTGGGCGGCACGACCCGCCATGCGGCCGGGTCGTCGTCGGGGCGGTGGGCGCGGATCGCCTTGGGGACGCGTCGCGTGTTGTGCCGCAGCAACGTGTCGGCGGCGCGCACCACGGGAGCCGGGCAGCGGTAATTGACCTCGAGGGGATGGTCGCCGGCGGTGGGGAACAGGCTGGCGAAGTCGATCAGCCAGGCCGGGTCGGCGCCGTTGTAGCCGTAGATCGTCTGGTCGTCGTCGCCCACGCCGAACACGGCACCGTCGGGGCCTGCGAGGAGTCGGACGAGCAGCAGGTGGAGCGGCGTGAGATCCTGGAACTCGTCGACGAGCATGATCCGGCAAGCACGCTGGGCGACGGCCCTGACCTCGGGCTCGGCGAGCAGGATGGTGGCCGCCCGCACCAGTTGCTCGTCGAAGTCGACCTTCGACGACGCGACGAGGTCGCTGCGGTAGAGGGCGTACACCGCAGCGAGACCGTCGAGCTCGCCGTCGTAGTCGCGCTCGACGTCCTCCGGGTCGCGCAGGCCGAGGCGCACGGACGAGAGTGCCTCGATCCACGTGGCCATCGGGTCGGTGTTGCGGCGATTGGTGAGCTTCACGCCGGCTCGCTTCATGCACGACTCGAGCAGCGTGCGGACATCGCGTTCGGTGATCGTGGTGACCCTTCCGGCCCGCCGTGCGAAGGGTCCGTCGCCGTTGACGATGGCGAGGGCGAGGGCGTTGAGGGTGCGGACCTGGAGGCCGCGCAGGTCGCGGGTGCGGGCGAGCATCTCCTCCTGGGCGCGCTTGTTGTACGCCACGAGGCACACCGCGGCCGGCGGCATGTGCCAGACGTCGATGAGGTGGCGGGCGCGCTCGGTGAGCACGCGGGTCTTGCCCGACCCGGCTGGGGCGATGATCCGTGCCGCCCCGCCCGGGTGGGTGACCGCCGCCAGCTGGTCGGGAGCGAGATCGGCGGTGGTGACGTTCGGGTCGGGGGCAGTGAGCGACCCATGCTCGATGTTGATGGCGTGGACCACCGGACACCCTTCGATCGGGGCGTTGTGCCGCAGCGGCCCGCCGTCGATCCAGAGGCGCTGCCCACGGTGCTCGACGTCGCCTCGGCCGTCGTTGACGGGAGTGGCGCCGAGACGGATCGCCGCATCGAGGGGCTCCCATCGGGAGCCGTGGCGAGCGTCGACGGTGTTGGCCGTGAGCAGGTGGTGGAGGACCTCGCCGAGGATGACGTGGCGTGGGCCGAGCTGGGCGAGCGGGCGATCTGCGACGCCCAATGGGAGCTGTTCGGGCGCACTGTGCTCGTCGACCTCGAGGATGCAGCCGACTCGGTCGGCGGTCAGCACCCTCAACTCGTCAACGAACTCCACGGTGCGCCGGACGGTGAGGCGGGCACAACCGTCCCAGTCGGTGGGAGCGGGTTGCCCAGCCCAGACGAGGACGTGGCGTCCGAGCGCGTGAGGACCGCGTCGGGCCGGATGGCCGCCGTGGCTGTGGGGCACCGTGGCCTCAGACCGCCTGCAGGTCGGAGATGACCCGCGCCCAGCGCTCGGGATCGCTCTTGTACGGGGCGTAGAAGCTGATCCGCTGGATCACGTCGCCGTATCGCTTGTGGAGCTCGGGGGCGACCGTCTCGGGGGCGCCGACGACGGCGAAGGCCTCGAGAACCTCGGGGGTGATGAGGTCGCCCATCGCCTCCCACTCACCGCGCTTGGAGAGCACGTTGAGCTCGTCCTGGAGGTCGCCCCAGCCGTGGAGGTCGAGGACACCTCGGTAGGCGGGGGTGCTGCCGTAGAAGGCGATCTGCTGACGGGTGCCCTTCGCCGCGGCCTCCATCTGCTGCTCGTCGGAGCCGGTCACGATGAACGAGGGGCCGATGATCTCGAAGCCCTCCATGGTCTTGCCGGCCTTGGCGCGGCCACGCTCGAGCGCCGGGAGGGTGACCTCGCGCAGGTAGCGCTCAGTGGTGAAGCCGTGGCAGATGAAGCCGTCGCACACCTCGCCGGCGACCTCGGTCATCAGCTCGCCGACACCGGCGAGGAAGATCTTGGGAACCCCGAAGCCGGCGAGTTCGGCGCGGTCGGGCGTGAAGAACGGCGTCATCAGCGTGTGCGTGTAGAAGTCGCCGCGGAAGTCGAGCTTGGTGCCGTTCAACCAGCAGTCCCAGATGGCTCGCATCGCCAGCACGAACTCACGCATGCGGGCAGCGGGATGGCTCCACTCCATGCTGAAGCGCTTGGTGATGTGCGGCTTGATCTGACTGCCGAGACCGAGGATGAACCGACCCTTGCTGAACGCCTGGAGGTCCCAGCCGATGTTGGCGAGGTTCATCGGGTTGCGGGCGAAGGCC
>JBEBDM010000051.1:0-8530 GCA_041156905.1 Actinomycetota bacterium
AGTTCGCCCTTGCTGATGCCGGCGTCCTTGAGCGCCTGCTCGAAGGGGATGCGACACCGCTCGATGAGGTCGGCCGTCATCTCCTGGAACTTGGCCCGGCTCAGGGTCTCGTCGAGGTGCAGCGGACCCTCGGCCGTGGCCGTGATGAACGGCAGGTTGATCTGCGTCTGCTGGACCTGGCTGAGCTCGATCTTGGCCTTCTCGGCGGCTTCCTTGAGGCGCTGGGCGGCCATCTTGTCGGCACCGAGGTCGACACCGTGCTTGGCCTTGAACTCCTTGACCAGCCAGTCGATGACCCGCTGGTCCCAGTCGTCGCCGCCGAGGCGGGTGTCGCCGTGGGTGCTCTTGACCTCGAACACGCCGTCGCCGATCTCGAGGACCGACACGTCGAAGGTGCCGCCACCGAGGTCGAACACCAGGACCTTCTCGTCCTCGGCGCTCTTGTCGAGGCCGTAGGCGAGGGCGGCCGCGGTGGGCTCGTTGATGATGCGGAGCACGTTGAGTCCGGCGATGGTGCCGGCCTCCTTGGTGGCGGTGCGCTGGGCATCGTCGAAGTAGGCCGGCACGGTGATGACCGCATCAGTGACGTCGGTGCCGAGGAAGGCCTCCGCGTCGCGCTTGAGCTTCATCAGGGTGCGGGCGCTGATCTCCTGCGGGGTGTAGCGCTTGCCGTCGATGTCGTCGCTCTTCCAGCCCTCGCCCATGTGGCGCTTGATGCTGCGGAAGGTGCGATCGGGGTTGGTGATGGCCTGACGCTTGGCCACCTCGCCGACGAGGACCTCGCCGGCCTTGGAGAACGCCACCACCGACGGGGTCGTGCGGCTGCCCTCGCTGTTGGGGATGACGACGGGGTCGCCGGCCTCGAAGACCACGACGACGGAGTTGGTGGTACCGAGGTCGATACCGACGGCCTTGCCCATGACTGCTCTCCTTGAGATCGACCGCCACGGTCGGCCGGGGGGTGAACGGCCGTGGCGGAACTTGAGTGAACCTGACGCAAGATTACGGGGCCGACCTGCGGAGTCGCAACTCGTCCGCAGATTTCTTGAGTCGTTCTCACTCAACCTTCACCGAGGAGGGGGCGCGTTCCTTCCGCCACCCCTCTGAGCAGGAGATTCGCGACCGCTGACCCTGATCAGCAGGGGTCAGCCGGGGGTCACCACTCGAGCAGGACCTTGCCGCACTCGCCGCGGGCGACTGTGGCGAAGGCGTCCTCGAAGCTCTCGGCCGGCATCGCATGGGTCACGATCCCGTCGACCTGCAGCCCGCTCTGGAGCATCGCCGCCATCTTGTACCAGGTCTCGAAGATCCGGCGGCCGTAGATGCCCTGGATCTCGAGACCCTTGAAGATCACGTCGTTGACGTCGAGGGTCATCGGCCCGGCCGGGATCCCGAGCACCGCGATCCGGCCGCCGTGGTTCATCGAGTCGAGCATCTGGTTGAAGGCGGCCTCGGCACCCGACATCTCGAGTCCGACGTCGAAGCCCTCTGTCATGCCCAGTTCGGCCATCACCGGGCCGAGCTCCTCGTGGGCGACGTTCACCGTGCGAGTCGCACCGTGGGCCGCAGCCATCTCCAGCCGATACGGGTTGACGTCGGTGACCACCACATGACGAGCGCCGACGTGGCGGACGATCGCGGCGGCGAGCACGCCGATCGGACCGGCCCCGGTGATGAGCACGTCCTCGCCGACCACCTCGAAGCGCAGCGCCGTGTGCGTGGCGTTGCCGAGCGGGTCGAGTACCGCGGCCACGTCGTCGGAGATGTGCGGGGGCACCACGAACACGTTCTCGGCCGGGATCACGATGTACTCGGCGAAGGCCCCAGGTCGCGTGACACCCACACCCGTGTGGTTGTGGCAGAACTCGCGGCGCCCGCCCTTGCAGTTGCGGCAGTGACCGCAGGTGACGTGTCCCTCGCCCGCCACGCGCTGGCCGACCTCGAGTCCCTTCACGCCCGGACCCACGGCGGCGATCTCGCCCATGAACTCGTGGCCCACGACCATCGGCCACGGGATCGTCGCCTGCGCCCACGCGTCCCACTTGTGGATGTGCAGGTCGGTACCGCAGATCGATGTCTTGCGAACGCGGATCTTGACCTCACCGTCACCGGGTTCGGGCTCGGGGACGTCCTGCAGCCAGAGGCCGGGCTCGGGACGCAGCTTCACGAGTGCCTTCATGCGATGACTCCCATCTCTCGGCCGACCTCGGTGAACAGGGCGACCGCCGTGTCGATGTCGGCATCGGAGTGTGCCGCCGACATCTGCGTGCGGATGCGTGCCTGACCCTGCGGGACCACCGGGTAGCTGAACGCGATCACGTACAGGCCGCGCTCGAGCAGACGACGGGCCATCTCGCCCGCGACCTTCGCATCCCCGAGCATCACCGGGATGATCGGGTGGCCGGCACCCGCGAGGGTGAAGCCAGCTGCCGTCATGCCGGCCCGGAAGCGCTCCGCGTTGCGGGCCAACTGCTGCCGGAGGGCGTCGCCGTCCTCGATCAGGTCGAGCGTGCGCAAGGTGGCCGTGGCGATCATCGGGGCGAGGCTGTTCGAGAACAGGTACGGGCGCGAGCGCTGCCGGAGCCAGTCGATGACTTCCTTGCGACCGCTCGTGTAGCCACCACTCGCCCCGCCGAGGGCCTTGCCGAGCGTGCCGGTGATGATGTCGACACGGTCGAGCACACCGCGCAGTTCGTGCGAGCCTCGACCCTTCTCACCGACGAACCCGACGGCGTGCGAATCGTCGACCATCACCATCGCGTCGTACTTCTCCGCGAGGTCGCAGATCGCGGCGAGGTCGGCCACGACACCGTCCATCGAGAACACGCCGTCGGTGGCGATCAGCCGGTACCGGGCGTCGGCCGCCTCCTTCAGGCGCTCCTCGAGTTCGGCCATGTCGTTGTTCGCGTAGCGCAGACGACGGGCCCGGCACAGGCGGATGCCGTCGATGATCGACGCATGGTTGAGGGCGTCGCTGATGACGCAGTCCTGTTCATCGAGGATCGTCTCGAACAGGCCTCCGTTGGCGTCGAAGCACGACGAGTAGAGGATCGTGTCCTCGGTTCCGAGGAACGCCGAGAGCCGGGCCTCGAGTTCCTTGTGCACGTCCTGGGTCCCGCAGATGAAGCGCACCGACGCCATCCCGAAGCCGTGGTCGCGCAACCCTTCCTCCGCCGCCTCGACGAGCGCCGGGTGGTCGGCGAGGCCGAGGTAGTTGTTCGCACAGAGGTTGAGCACGTGTGATCCGTCGGCGAGGGCGATGTGCGCCGACTGCGGGGACGTGATGACCCGCTCGGACTTGAACAGACCGTCGGCGACGAGGCCCTCGGTGCGGGCCGCAAGGTCGGCCAGTATTCCGGTACGCATGTACCAAGAATAACTCAAATGGCCGGGGTGGCCGTCGAGGACGGATCGCTGGCAGCCTGAGGCGATGCACGTGGCGCGCCTCGCCGAGCGGGACGGGTGGTGGTGCTGGCTGTGCGGTGGCGGGATCGACCCCTCGGCACGGCCCGACTCCAGCATGGGTGCCACGGTCGACCACCTCGTGCCGCGTTCACGTGGCGGCGGCAACGAGCCGTCGAACCTGCGTCTCGCCCACAAGCGCTGCAACGTGCGCCGTGGCAACCACCTCCCCGAGCTCGAGTGGCCGCGTTCGTGGCCGATGCTGATGACGGTGCACGTCTGGACCGCTCTCGCCCGGATCGCTCCACGACCGGGCACCGCCGAGGTGGTCGCCCTCGCCCCGTTGGCCGACCTCGCCGAGGAGGCAGCGGCGTGGGTGGTGGAGCGGGCCGAGGAGTTCGTGCCCGGTGGCTGGGAATCGTGGACCGTCACCGACCCACGGGGTCCTGTCGCCGTCTGGCTCCGACGGCCCGCCGACGCCGACCCGGGCCACGCGGGCCGACCCAAGGTCGTCGAACCGGGCTGACTACTGTCCGCCCATGAGCGACAACCGGTTGCAGGTCCAGGTCGAGCCCGAGGCGGTCCGCATGTCGAGCGAACGGCTCGCCAGGATCGACTCCCACTTCCGCACGTACGTCGACGACGGTCGCCTCCCCGGTTGGCAGATCGTCGTGGCACGCCGCGGTCTCGTCGTGCACCACTCGACGTACGGCATGCGCGACGTCCAGGCCGGCCTGCCGGTCGAGGACGACACGATCTGGCGGATCTTCAGCATGACCAAGCCGATCACCGCAGTCCTCGCCCTGCAGTTGTGGGAGGAGGGCGCCTTCGAGCTCAACGACCCGGTCCACCGCTACATCCCCGCGTTCAAGAACACCAAGGTCTGGAGGTCGGGCAGCGTCACCAGCCCGGTGCTCGACCCGATCACCGAGCCGATGCGTCTGTGGCAGCTCTTCGCCCACACGGCCGGCCTGACCTACGGCTTCATGTATGCGCATCCGGTCGACGAGCTCTACCGCCGCGCCGGCTTCGAGTGGGGTGCCCCGAAGGACCACGACCTCGAGGCCGTCTGCAACGCCCTCGCTGCGTTGCCCCTTCTCTTCCAGCCCGGCCGCGAGTGGAACTACTCGATGGGTCTCGACGTCCTCGGCCGGGTGCTCGAGGTCGTGTCCGGGAAGCCGCTCGACGTGCTGATGCGTGAGCGCCTGCTCGACCCGCTCGGCATGCACGACACCACCTGGCACGTGCCCGAGCACAACCACTCACGAGTCGCCCGCCTCTACGGCGCGCACCCCGCCACGCGACAGGCGATCCCCCTCGACCCGATGGGCGCCGCCGCGCTCACACCGCCGGCGTGGTTCGGTGGCGGCGGCGGTCTGCAGAGCACGGCCGGCGACTACCAGCGGTTCGTCCAGATGCTCGCCAACGAAGGCGAACTCGACGGCGTGCGGATCCTGTCGCCGCGCTCGGTGCGTTACATGGCCAGCAACCACCTGCCCGGCAACGTCGACCTCACGGCCTACGGTCGGCCACTCTTCAGCGAGACCGCCTTCGACGGTGTCGGCTTCGGGCTCGGCGTGAGCGTGACCCTCGATCCCGTGGCCGGCCGGGTGCCGGGCAACGCCGGCGAGTACGCGTGGGGCGGCGCGGCGAGCACGGCCTTCTGGGTCGACCCGGCCGACGACCTCACGGTCGGCTTCTACACACAACTGCTGCCGAGCAGTGTCCACCCGATCCGCAGCCAGCTCAAGCAGCTCGTGTATCAGGCGATGCTCGACTAGTCGAGCGACGGGGACGACTCAGTCGTCCTCGTCGATCTCGTCTTCTTCGTCGTCATCGTCCTCTTCGTCTTCTTCGTCGTCATCGTCGTCATCGTCATCGCCGCCGTGGTCGTCGACAGTGGTGAGCGTCGAGGACGGCGTCGAGGTGACAGTGCCGCCCGAGCCGGAGCCGCCGCCATCGACGGTGGTCGAGGTCTCGTCGACGAGGGCGATCGAGGCGCCCACGACACCGGCCATCAGACCGGCATGGAACTCGTACAGCGAGCCGTCGGGCGCACGGAAGAACACGCTCACGTTGTTCGGGTCGAGGCCCTGGGACATCGACTCGACGCGGTAGCCGTCGTTCGGTACGACCGACACGATCGAGAGAGCACCGCCGTCGGTGTCGACGACGACCTGTCCGGCAGCGTCGGCCTGGTAGGCGCTCTGCGTGGGTGACAGGGTCGACTCGGTGACGGGGATCGTGGTCGGCACGGTGTCCGCCACGGTGGTGGTGGGCTCCTCGACGATCGAGAGCGGCACACCCGAGCTGGTGTTGTCGGCCGAGCGGGTCAGCACCTGCGAGTTGACGAGCGCAGCGGCCGAGCCGGCCACGAGCACCACGCTGACGGTGATGATGGTCGTCAGGCGACGGGATCCAGCGGGGAGAACCATGACCCGAACGCTACGCCGGGCTCTTCTCGCACGGATCGGGCGCTCATCCAAGAAACATCCAAATCTGAGACCGGATCGCGCCGAGCGTCACCGGTCGACCGCGCAGCCAGCAAGAATGGCCCCATGAAGATCCTCGTGGTCGAAGACGACAAGTCGATCGCCGAGAGCCTCGTCGAGGGGCTCGAGGCAAGTGGGTTCACGGTGACCCACGCCCCCACCGGTGCCGCCGCACTCGCCGCCGGAGAGCACGAGATGATCCTCCTCGACCTCGGTCTCCCCGACATGGACGGCCGCGACGTCTGCCGAGAACTGCGCACCCGCACCAAGGCCCCGATCATCATGCTGACGGCACGGTCGGAGGAGTTCGACCGAGTGCTGGGCCTCGAGATGGGGGCCGACGACTACGTCACCAAGCCGTTCAGTTTCCGAGAGCTCGTCGCCCGGATCCGTGCTGTCGCCCGCCGCTTCGAGCCCGCCGCTGAGAGCACCGGCACCACGCCCGACCCCCACGCGCCGCAGGAGATCGGCCCGCTCTCCATCGACCGTCGTACTCGTCGAGTCCGACTCGATGGTGAGGAGCTGGCGATCACCGCCAAGGAGTTCGACCTCCTGGCCTTCCTCGCCACCGACATCGGAGCCGTCCGCACCCGCACAGAGATCCTCGAGAACGTCTGGGACGCGCACTGGTACGGCCCCACCAAGACCGTCGACGCCCACGTCGCCTCGCTGCGCAAGAAGCTCGGTGGACATGACTGGATCCAGGCCGTGCGCGGTGTCGGCTTCCGCCTGGAGCCGCCGGCGTGAAGTGGCGCCTGCTCGCAGCCTTCTCCGGGCTGATCCTCGTCATCCTCCTCGCCCAGGACATCCCGCTCGTCTCGTACCTGCGCACCATCGAACGCGACCACCTCATTGCCGGACTCGAACGCGACGCCTTCATGCTCGCCGGCTCGAGCGAGAACCTGCTCTCCGAGGAACCCGACGACGGTTCTGCGGCCACCCTGCAGGCGGCGATCGACGGCTACGCAGCCTCGGAGGGCGCCCGTGTGGTCGTCACCGACTCGGACGGCCTGTTCGTGCTCGGGAGCGACCCCACCGACACCCCGGGCGAGGACTTCTCGAATCGACCAGAGATCGCCGACGCACTCAATGGCTCCCCGACAAACGGCGAGAGGTCGTCGAAGACCGCCGGTGAGAACCTCGTCTACGTCGCCGTCCCCGTGCTGTCGGGCTCGCACATCGTGGGCGCGGTCCGGATCACCTTTCCCGCCGACGTCATCGACACCCGCGCCTTCGAGAAGACCAAGGGCTTCATCGTCGTGGGCGCCATCTCTCTCCTCGCCGCCGCACTCGCTGCGCTCTTCGTGGCGTCGTCGATCACCTCCCCGCTGCGTCGTCTCGAGGCCACCACCGAGGCCCTCGCTGCCGGCGACCTCTCGCACCGCGCCGACACCGACGACGGGGCACCGGAGATCAGGGCGTTGGCGCGTTCCTTCAACTCGATGACGGCGCAGCTCGCCGAGTTGCTCGAACGACAGCGAGCGTTCGCCGGGGATGCGTCGCACCAGCTGCGCACACCACTCACTGCCCTGCGTCTCCAACTCGAACGCGCCGCGGACAGTGTCGACACCGACCCGCAGGCCGCGCGAGAGCGGATCGAGGCGGCGTCAGAGGAGACGGAGAGGCTCCAGCGGCTCGTCGAGGGACTGTTGATGCTGGCGCGTAGCGAGCGTCTGGCCACCGCGTCCGACGACGGGACGGTCAGCGTCGACGTGTCATCGCTCGTCCGTGAGCGTGCCGAGATGTGGCAGTCGCTCGCCGAGGAGAAGGGCGTGACGATCGTCGCCGACACCGACGAGGGCATCCACGCCCGCGCCGTGCCCACTGCGCTCGAACAGATCGTCGACAACTACGTCGACAACGCCATCGGCGCTGCTCGGTCGGGCGACACCATCACCGTCATCGCCCGACGCTCGGCCGACGAGGTCGAGGTCCACGTCGTCGACGAGGGGCCCGGCCTCTCCGAGGAGCACCTTGCCCGCGTGTTCGACCGGTTCTGGCGAGCACCCGACGCACCGCACGGCGGGTCGGGGATCGGTCTGGCCGTCGTCCAACAACTGGCGCGGTCGAGCGGCGGAGATGCCCGCCTCGTGAACCGTTCGGACACGAACGGGATCGACGCCTCGGTGACGCTCCGCTCTGCCGACTGACAGAACCGGAGCGTCGACCCCGACTCGCGCGTCAGGACGGAACGAGGGTGACGGTGGTCGCGCAACGGCCGGCACGTTCGTGGCTGATCGCCACCTGCACCGACGTTCCGGCGGGTGCCGACACGATCCACGTCGCCAGCACTCGTTCGGGCGTGCCGTCGTGCTTGCCGTAGGCGAAGCGCTGGGCGAGACGTCCCGCGAGCTGGCCGAGTTCGAGACGGGCCGGACCACCCACGACCGGCGCACCCGACAACTCGGCCACGAGCGGCAGTACGAGACGGTCCTTGCGCGCCTTCTCGGAGATGTGAGTGGGCAGCCAGCCCGTGTTGGCGATGCCGACCTCGACCCGCCACGTGTCGCCGCCGAGCGACACGGCACGCGTCTGGAGCACCTCGAGCCGCGGTGAGCACATCGCCTGGAAGACGGCGAACTCGGCGTGCGGAGCGATCTCGGCACGGAGCCGACTGCTGGGAGCGTTCGTCCAGA
>JBEBDM010000052.1:0-8543 GCA_041156905.1 Actinomycetota bacterium
GCTGCAGGCCGACCTGCGCACCGGGGCCGGACGCGCTGCTGCGTGGATGCGGACCAACGCCCAGCCCGGCGACGACCAACTCCTGCACCGCTGCTGGATGGCGTACATGAGCGACGACATGCCCGCCGAGTCGGTGCACGCCGCCCACCCCGAGTTCCGCGACACCGAGGGCATCACCTTCAACGCGAGCCTCGACCACACCATCTGGTTCCACCGGCCGGTGGTGGCGAGCGACTGGCATCTCTACGACTTCACGTGCCACGGCTACGTGGGCGGCCGCGGACTCAGCGTCGGCCACATCTTCACCGCCGACGGCATCCATGTCGCCACGGTGGCCCAGGAGGTCCTCGTCCGCGACGCCCGCACCAAGGCAGACTGACCCCATGACGACCGATCTCGACCAGCTCGCCTTCGACGTGAATGCCATCTGCCGCCTCACCGGGACCTTCACCCTCCGGTCGGGCCAGATCGCCACCGAGTACTTCGACAAGTACCGCTTCGAGGCCCAGCCCGATCTGCTCCGTCGGATCGCCGAGGCCCTCGCCCCGATGATCCCGACCGGCACCGAGGTGCTCGCCGGTCTCGAGATGGGCGGCATCCCGATCGCCACTGCGCTCTCCCTCCACACCGGCATCCCGGCCGCCTTCGTGCGCAAGGAGGCCAAGACCTACGGCACCGCGCAACTCGCCGAGGGCGCCGACATCGCCGGCAAACGCGTCACCGTCGTCGAGGACGTCATCACCACCGGCGGCCAGGTCGTGATCAGCACCAACCAGCTGCGCTCGCTCGGCGCACTCGTCACCGACGTGCTGTGCGTGATCGACCGCAGCCCCGACAAGGGTTCGGCGCTCGCGGCCGAGGGGCTGGCGATGCACGCGCTCCTCAACCGTGCCCAACTCGACGCCGCCGAGGCCCGCCGCTAGTCGCCCTCGCTGACCAGCAGGTCAGCGCATGTCGAGTCAGGGTCGCTGCGTCAGGGAGTCAGCACGCCCGGGTTGAACAGGCCCGCGGGGTCGAGCGCGCGGCGCACCGCGAGCATCGCGTCGACTGCGGCATCACCCTTCGCTCGTCTCAGCCACGAGGCCTTGGCCACACCGATCCCATGCTCCGCGCTGATGGCCCCACCGAGGGCGATCACGCTCGAGAGCACCGTGCCCGTGATCGCCGCCGCCCGTTCCTCGGCACCGAGCACGTTGACGTGAAGGTTCCCCTCCGCGAGATGTCCGAACACGATGAGCCGTGAGCCACGCGCCACCGTCGACACGGCGTCGTCGAGCCAGCCGACGAACTGCGCGAGCCGCGAGAGCGGCAGGGCGACGTCGAGCTTCACCGGGGTGCCGAGCGCAGCAATGGCGATCGTGACGTGATCGCGGATCCGGTACAGCAGGTCGCGTTGCGGCCCGAGGGCCATCACTCCCTGACGGGCTGCGAGGATCGCAGCGAGGCCCTCCGACGGATCGTGGTGGGCGGCGCAGTCGACCATCACGAACACGCCACGCGGCCCGACCATCGACGGATCGAGCAGCGGCGTGATCCCGAGGTGATCGCACGCGACCCGCAGGGCCTCGGGCATCAACATCTCGACCGCGTCGAGTGACGGGAGTGCCCGGAGATCACCGAGCAGGGCGAGCGCATCGTCGATCGAGTCGCACGCCACGAGCGCCGCCGCCGTGGAGCGGTACCAGGGCACGAGCCGGAGGCGGGCGGCCGTGACGATGCCGAGCGTTCCCTCGCTGCCGCAGAACAACGACGGAAGGTGCATCCCCGACGTCTCCTTCGGGAGACCCGAGAGCTGCGACACCACCGAGCCGTCGGCGAGCACGACCTCGAGCCCCATCACCTGCGAGCGCATCGTGCCGAACCGGACGACGCGCGAGCCTCCTGCATTCGTGCTCACCGCGCCGCCCACCGTCGCCGAGGAGCGCGCTCCCCAGTCGACCGCCATGTCGAGTCCGGCTGCACGAGAGTGCTCCTGCAACACCTCGATCGTGACGCCAGCTCCCGCCGTCACCTGCATCGACGAGCGATCGACGTCGTCGAGTCGGACCAGTCGCCGGGTGCTCAGCACCACCACTGGTCGATCACCGTCGTGAGGAACGCTGCCACCGACGAGGCCAGTGTTGCCGCCCTGGGTGACGATCACTGCGCCCGCTGCTCCACACGCCTTCACCACAGCGACGACCTCATCGGTGCTGGCCGGGCGGACGACACACAGCGCCGTGCCGCGCCACTTACCGAGCCAGTCGACCTCAAACCCAGCGCGCAGGTCGGCGTCGACGAGAACGTGCTCGGCGCCCACGGCCGAGCGCAGTGCGTCGAGCAGGCTCGTGGTCACTCGACGATCGTCGCGCCAGCAGGGAGTTCGGACAGGAGCAGGTCGCTGACCCAGCACCGGGTGAGGTGCAGCGTGCTCTCGATCCGCACCACTCGCTTGGGCTGGTCGAACGCCCGACCGCACATGCTCAACGCAGCCTTGATGCAGTCGTCCTCCGTGGGGAGCACCATCGGCATCCGGCTCCGGCGCACACCTGCGATGCCGGCGGTGAAGCAGTTGACGTACGTCTTGCGGAAGTCGATCTTCTGCGCCAGCGACACGGGGATGAAGTCGGCGAAGCCGATGCCGAGGACGTTGCCGCCCGACACGTCGGTGACGTCGAGGAGCACGATCGTGCTGACGTCGGGCTCGGCGAGATCGTCGAGGCCGTGGACCCAGAAGCGGCCCGTGACGTTCGGGTCCATCGTCGTGCCGCTGATGTCCTTGCCACCACGGTCGACGATGAGCACGTCGATCTGCGGGAACGGGAGCGGCGGGACCAGTTCGCGTGTGCGGTCGGTGAGATCGATCTCGCGCTGACCCCCGACCTCGTCGGACGAGAGGGCATGGACCTCGACGACCTCACCACTCGCCGACTCGATGCTTCCCAGCCCGCCGAGGATCCGGCCCGTGGCTCGGAGCGCAGCGATGCCGTCGACGATGCGGTCGCGCATCTCCACCGGCCCGCACGCGTGGATCTGAGCCGCGCCCGGCTGCTTGCCGAACCCGACCACGGCCATCTTCGTGAGCCCACTCTCGATGCGACCCTTGAAGCACGTGTGCGGCTTGATCCGGTTGACGGGGAAGATCCGGTCGGCACCCGCCGCGTGCTCGTCGAGGTACAGAGGCATCCCGACGGAAGTGCGCGCCACCTCGACCGTGCGCATCGACGAACGGATCTCGGCGCCCACCGACTCCTCCGTGATCCCGAGGCTCTCGAGCATCGCCCGCTGACCCTCGTCGGTGGCCCCACCATGGCTGCCCATCGCCGGCACGACGAACGGCTCGGCTCCGAGAGCACGCAGACCGGCGATGGCGCCGCGCATCAGCGCCACGCGCTGCGTGAGGCCGCGGCTACCGCCACCGACGGCGACGGTCATCCCCGGGGTGACGTGGCCGGCAAGTCGGGACACCACGTGCTCACGCGCATGACGTTCGACATCATCGAGCGGTTCGGGTTGCGGGACGGGCAGACGCACCTCGGTGAGTGCCGGCACCTTGAGGTCGGGGTGGAACGGCAGGTCGACACCCTGCACCAGTTGATCCCAGTTCACGGGCTTCACCGTACCCCTCACGACAGCGGTGGCTAGCGTGCGCACCATGTCATCGGCCCACCGCCTCACCGCTGCCCGACGCTTCGTCGCGGTCCTCCTGCTGCCAGCGCTCGCTCTCGTCGCCTGCAGCGACGACACGGAGACGGCCGGCACCACTGGCCTAGCGATCGAGACCACGGTCGCCGCCTCGCCCGACTCGAGCACTCCCGAGAGCACCGTCGTCGAGACCACGGGAGTGGCCCCCACGGAGGTCGAGGCCGAGTTCGCGGGTTTCACGCAGGTCGAAGCACCCGCCGACTGCATGTGCGGCGATGGCTCGGAGTTCCACTTCTGGACGCGTGAACGCGATCCCGCGAAGGTGCTGTTCTTCTTCGAGGGTGGCGGTGCCTGCTTCAGCCCCGAGACCTGCGACCCGGCGAACCCCGCCTACAAGACCGCCATCGGGCACGACGAGACGCTCAGCGACCTCGTCGAGGGCATCTGGGACGACTCCAACGCCGCGAACCCCTTCCGCGACTGGAGCGTCGTGTTCGTCCCGTACTGCACCGGCGACGTGCACATCGGCAACAACACCGCCGACTACGGCAACGGGATCACCGTCGAGCACAAGGGCTACGTGAACGGCCTCGCTGCGCTCGACACCCTTGCCCAGACCTTCCCCACTGCCGAGCACATCGTCGTCTCCGGCGAGAGCGCCGGGTCGGTTCCCGATCCGCTGTACGCCGGCCTCGCTGCCGACCTGTTCCCCGACGCGCGCATCACCGTCCTCGCTGACGGAAGCGGTGCCTACCCCGACGTGCCGGGCATCAACGCCCTGATCGGCGGGCTGTGGGGAACGATGAACGCTGTCCCCGACTGGCCCGTGAACGCCGGGCAGACCGTCGAGTCGTGGAGCTTCCCCGGCCTGTTCATCCAGGCAGGCGCCCATGCACCGCGCATCGTCTTCGCCCGCCACGACTACGCCTTCGACGAGACGCAGGCCTTCTTCTCCGCTCTCGCCGGCATCGCCGCGGACGACCTCGTACAGCTGATCGACAAGAACGAGGCACAGGTCGAGGCGACCGGGGTGAACCTCCTGAGCTACATCAGCCCGGGCGACGAGCACACGATCCTCAGCAAGGACGAGCTCTACTCGCACGAGGTCAACGGTGTCGGTCTCGTCGACTGGATCACGGCGCTCCTCGCCGACCCTGCGAGCGTCACCGACAACCACTGCACCGACTGCCGCACGGCCTGACGAGGAACGAGTCCGACATGCAGCACATCGTCGTCGTCGGAGCGTCACTCGCCGGTCTGCGCGCCTGCGAATCGCTCCGCCAGGAAGGCTTCGAGGGAACGATCACCCTCGTCGGGGACGAGACCGAGATCCCCTACGACCGGCCACCTCTCTCGAAGAAGGTGCTCGCTGGTGAATGGGAGGTCGACCGGATCCGGCTCCGTAAGCCAGACGACCTCGCGTCACTCGACCTCGACCTGCGGCTCGGTGCACGAGCCGAGTCGCTCGACACGGGCGCTCGACGCCTCACGCTCGCCGACGGGAGCGCGCTCGCCTTCGACGGACTCGTGATCGCCACGGGTGCCTCGCCACGACTCCTCCCCGGCCAGCCACCACTCCACGGAGTCCTCGCGTTGCGCACGCTCGCCGACTCCGTCGCACTGCGCGACCTGATCGCCGACGGCACCGCCCGCGTCGTCGTCATCGGCGCCGGGTTCATCGGGCTCGAGGCAGCAGCGACCGCGCGACAGAAGGGCTGCGACGTCACGGTGCTCGAAGGTGGTCCCGCCCCACTTGTGCGCGGCCTCGGACCGGAGATCGGCGCCGCTGTCGCCTCGGTCCACGCCCGACACGGCGTACCCGTGAGGTGTGGGGTACAGGTCGCCGGCCTCGTCGACGACGGCAGCGGACGTGTGAGTGGAGTGCGTCTCGGTGACGGCTCCGTCGTCGATGCCGATGTCGTCCTCGTCGGGATCGGTGTCGCACCCAACACGGAGTGGCTCGCTTCGAGCGGACTGGCCCTCCGTGACGGCATCGTCTGCGATGCCACCCTGTGCACCGGCGTCGCGGGGATCTACGCGGCTGGTGACTGTGCACGGTGGCCGAACGGTTTGTTCGCCCCACACGGCGACATGGAGATGCGCGTCGAACACTGGACCAACGCCGCCGAACAAGGGGCTGCGGCCGCACGCAACCTGCTCGCCGTGTCGCGGGGCGAGCAGCCCGAGCCGTTCGAGTCGGTGCCGTTCTTCTGGAGCGACCAGTTCGACAGCCGCATCCAGTACGTCGGCCGCGCCCACGGTGGCGACGACATCGAGGTCATCGCCGGTTCCCTCGACGGCGACTTCGCTGCGCTCTACGGGTGGGAAGGTCGGCTCCGTGGAGTGGTGGGCGTGAACATGCCCAAGCGGGTCATGCCGTTCCGTGCCCTGTTGGCGGCGCGGGCGTCGTGGGACGAGGCTCTCGCCAAGGCCGCGACACTCGCCTGACAGCCCCTTCCGGCCCCCTGCGCGCCCGACGTAGGATGACGACATGACGTCGCATCTCTCGAACGTGTGGTTCTCCGTCACTCCTCTCCAGGTCTCCCACGGACAGGGCTGTTGGGTCACCACGACCGATGGCGAGGAGTACCTCGACTTCGCTGCTGGCATCGCCGTGAACTCCACCGGTCACGCCCACCCGAAGGTCGCTGCGGCGATCGGTGCGCAGGCGCAGCGCTTCATCCACGCCCAGGTCAACGTGTTCAAGCACGACCTCCTCGAGCCGCTCGCCGCGAAGCTCGCCGACCTCGCTCCCGGGGCGATCGACACGTTCTTCTTCGCCAACTCAGGTGCCGAGATCACCGAGGGCGCGATCAAGCTCGCCAAGCAGGTCACCAAGCGCCCGCACACCGTCGTGTTCTCCGGCAGCTTCCACGGCCGCACACACATGGCGATGGCGATGACCACCTCGAAGACGGGCTACCGCGCCGGGCACGCCCCGCTCCCGTCGGGCGTGTTCGTCGCCCCGTACCCCGACCCGCTCGCCGCCGACCAGGACGCCGAGGTCGCCAAGGCCCTCTACGGCTTCGACCACCTCCTCAAGGCGATGACCGCTCCCGAGGAGACCGCCGCCGTGATCCTCGAGCCGGTGCTCGGTGAGGGCGGCTACATCCCCGCTCCCGCAGCGTTCATCCACGGCATCGTCGAGCGCTGCCGCCAGCACGGGATCATGTTCATCGCCGACGAGGTGCAGAGCGGATTCGGTCGCACCGGCAAGATGTTCGCCGTCGAGCACTACGGGATCGAGCCCGACATCATCTGCATGGCCAAGGGCATCGCCAGTGGCTTCCCGTTCGCCGCACTCGGCACCCGTCGCGAGCTCGACGACAAGTGGACCAAGGGCAGCCACGGCGGAACGTACGGCGGAAACGCGATGGGCTGCGCCGCAGCGCTCGCGACCATCGAGATCATGGAGGATCCCGCCTTCCTCCAGAACGTCAACGAGCGTGGCGCACAACTGCAGGCCGGCATCCGCGAACTCCAGAAGGAGCACCCGGTGATCCAGCAGGTGCGCGGGCTCGGCCTCATGGTGGGCACCGAGTTCAGCGACGCTGCTCGCGTCTCGGCCATCACGCAGCACTGTCTCGACGAGGGTCACCTCATCCTGATGAACGCCGGTACCTACGGCAAGGTACTGCGCTGGATGCCGCCGCTCGTGGTGAGCGAGCGCGAGATCGACCTGGCGCTCGCGGCCTTCGGCGCCGCGCTCAAGGCCACCGCCTGACGTGCCCCGCCTCGACGCGGAACGAGTCGCCCTCTGGCGTCAGTTCTGTGTCGCGAGCGACGTCCTGCGTCGGAGGATCGACCAGGAGATCAGCGACGAGCACGGAATCTCACTGGTCTGGTACGACTGCCTGACCGCCCTGCGCGACGGTGGAGGCACGATGCGCGTGAGCGAGTTGTGCCGTGCGTTGCACGAGGTGCCGAGCAGCTTCTCGCGTCGCCTCGACCGGATGGAGGACGACGGCCTGCTCGAGCGACGCGACCCGCCGCGCGACGCCGACCGGCGTGCCGTGACGGTGACCATGACCAGCGAGGGTCGAGCCGTATGGCGCGACGCCAACGTCACGTACCGTCGCCTGGTCCAGCAGCACTTCGCCGTTGCGCTCACCGACACCGACATCGCCGCCCTACAACGCTTCCTCGGCAAGGTGATCTGACCTTCCGCGGTCTGTCCGCACGATTTCGGCACGATCGGCACGGGGCGGCAGACTCTGCGCACCGGCGGGACCCGCCACTCACCTCCAAGGAGCGACCATGACCACTGCAGTGATCGTCGACGCCATTCGTACCCCTCTCGGTCGCCGCAACGGCAAGCTCAAGGACTGGCACCCCGTCGACCTCGCCGCCGAGACGCTCAAGGCTCTCCAGGAGCGCACCGGTATCGACCCGGGTCTCGTCGACGACGTGGTCATGGGCTGTGTGATGCAGGTCGGCGAGCAGGGACTCAACGTCGGCCGCAACGCGGTGCTCGCCGCTGGCTGGCCCGACCACGTCCCCGGCACGACGATCGACCGCCAGTGCGGGAGCAGCCAGCAGGCGGCCCACTTCGCCGCACAGGGTGTCATCGCCGGTGCGTACGACATCGTGGTCGCCGCCGGCGTCGAGGTCATGACCCGCGTGCCGATGGGCGCCTCGATGGGTGACGGCAAGTACGGCTTCCCGTTCGGGCCCGCCGTCGGCGCCCGCTACCAGCCCGAGGGTGGCCTCGTGCCCCAGGGCATCTCGGCCGAGCTCATCGCCGACAAGTGGGGCATCAGCCGTGACGACATGGACGCCTTCGGTGTGCGCAGCCAGGCATACGCCCGCCGCGCCACCGAGGAGGGCCGCTTCCAGAACGAGATCATCCCGGTGCTCGGTGCCGACGGCTCGATGGTCTCAATCGACGAGGGTCTGCGTGACACCACAATGGAGACCCT
>JBEBDM010000053.1:0-8458 GCA_041156905.1 Actinomycetota bacterium
ACACCGCCGTCGGCGTGGCGTCGTTCGGTGGACGGGCCGCCTATGTCGGCAAGGTGAGCGACGACGAGCTTGGCCAGGTGTTCGGTCACGACATGCGCGCCGTGGGGGTCCAGTTCCGTGCCGGTGCGCCGGAGGGTGGCGTCCCCACTGGTCGTTGCATCATCGTCGTCACTCCCGACGCCCAGCGCACGATGAACACCTATCTGGGTGTGTCGTCGTTGCTGCAGCCGTCCGACGTCGACGAGGCCACGGTGGCCGCGGGTCGCGTGCTCTACATGGAGGGGTACCTCTACGACCGTCCGGCGGCCAAGGAGGCGTTCCGTCACGCAGCGCGCATCGCCCACGCCCATGGTCGTCAGGTCTCGCTCACGCTCAGCGATTCGTTCTGTGTCGATCGCCACCGTGCCGACTTCCGGGCGCTCGTCGCCGACGAGGTTGACCTGCTGTTCGGCAACTCCGACGAGCTGCTGAGCCTGTACGAGGTCGGCACGATCGAGGAGGGCATCGCCGCCGTGCGTGCCGACTGCGAGCTGGCGGTCATCACGATGGGCGCTGAGGGCTGCCGGATCATCACCCGCGACGAGATCATCGAGGCACCCGCCGAGCCGGTCGACCAGGTGCTCGACACCACTGGTGCCGGCGACCTCTTCGCCGCCGGGTTCCTCTACGGCCACACCCGCGATCTCGCACTGCACGAGTGCGCGAGACTGGGAGCGATCGCCGCTGCGGAGGTCATCTCGCACGTCGGTCCGCGACCGCTCGTGGAGCTCCGTACCCTCATCCCCTGAGACCGCCGGACGGGCGGTCCGCCGACCGACTGGAAGGACCCTCGATGGCCGAGGCCCCCGACACCGCCGCTCTTCGCGCTGAGGCCCAGCGTTGGCTGGAGGCCGAGCCCGATGCCGACATGCGCGCCGAGCTCGCCGCCCTCGTCGCCGGTGGCGACGACGAACTCGTCGAGCGCTTCACGGGTCGGTTGCAGTTCGGGACGGCGGGTCTGCGTGCGGCGGTGGGTGCGGGTCCGCAGCGGATGAACCGGCTCGTGGTGCAGCAGGCGGCGGCGGGATTGGTCGACTACCTGCTCGCCACCGACCCGCAGGCGGCTGAGCGCGGTGTGATCATCGGCTACGACGCCCGCCGCAAGAGCGACGCCTTCGCCCTCGACACCGCACGCGTGTGCGCGGCCAAGGGTGTGCGGGCGCTGCTGTTCGACGGTCTGGTCCCGACGCCCGTGTTGGCGTGGAGCATCACCGAGACGAACGCGGCCGCCGGTGTGATGGTCACGGCGTCGCACAATCCGCCAGCCGACAACGGCTACAAGGTGTACCTCGACACGGGCTGCCAGATCGTCCCGCCGGCCGACACCGACATTGCCGCGGCGATCGACCGTGTCGACCCGTGTCACGTCGAGCTCGCTCCCGTCGACCATCCGCTCATCGAGCGGCTCGGCCGCAGTCACGTGCAGGCGTACCTCGCCTCGGTGCCGGGTGTTCGCCTGGTGCGTGAGGTCGAGCCGGTACGTGTGGCCTACACGGCGATGCACGGTGTGGGCGGTGCGACCCTGATGGCCGCGTTCGAGCGAGCCGGTCTCCCGGCTCCGCACGTGGTCGAGCGTCAGCAGCAGCCCGACGGTTCGTTCCCCACTGTCTCGTTCCCCAACCCGGAGGAGCCGGGCGCACTCGACCTGCTGATGGAGGAGGCCGCCCGCGCCGATGCCGCGTTGGCGATCGCCAACGATCCCGATGCGGATCGTCTTGGTGCGGCGATCCCCACACGTGAGGGTGGCTGGCGTCGACTCGGTGGTGACGAGATCGGCTGGCTGATGGCCGACCACATCCTGCGCCACACCGAGGGCGACGATCGTCTCGTCGTGACCACGCTCGTGTCGTCGTCACTGCTCGGCCGGATGGCGGCCGCACACGGCGTGACGTGCAAGGAGACCTTCACCGGCTTCAAGTGGATCGGCCACACCGTGCTCCAGCACCCCGAGCTGCGCTTCGTGTTCGGGTACGAGCAGGCCCTCGGGTACCTCGTGTGCGGTCAGCCGCTCGACAAGGACGGCATCACCGCCGCCGTGCTGATGGCCGAGATCGCCGCGTGCGCTGCTGCCGAGGGGATGACTCTCCAGGACCGACTCGATGCGCTCGTCGCCCAGTACGGCCGTCACGTGATGGCCGAGAAGTCGATCCGTATGTCGCCGGCCGAGGGTGCCGAACTCGTGGCGCGTCTGCGCGCCGAGCCTCCCACTGAGGTGGGCGGACATGCGGTGACCTCTGTCGAGTGGTTTCCTGAGGCCGGGTTGTTGCGTCTGCAACTCGGAGAGGCCGTGCGTCTCCAGGTGCGCCCCAGCGGCACCGAGCCCAAGGTCAAGCTCTACGCCGAGGGAATCGATACCGACCCGGCCCCACTCCTCGAAGCCCTCGCCGCGTCGTTCTGAGGCGAGGGCGGTTCGCCGCTGAAGTCGGCAAGTCGCGTCTCAGCCTCCGCCGACGTCATGCCCGAACCACCAATTTCTGTCGTTTCGACATGACGTCGACGGGGTCACTAGGCGCTCGGCGCTGAAATCGCGACTAGACGCCGTCCTTACTTGTCGAACCTCTCGAACCGGGCCTGACGAAGTCCCGGCATGACGGCTGCTTGCCGAAGGGGTCCGTGCGGCCTGCGCCCGATCAGGCCGGTGAGCCGAACTGGCGGTCGCCGGCGTCGCCGAGACCGGGCACGATGAACGCGTGCTCGTTGAGCCGCTCGTCGAGCGAGGCGGTGTAGACGGCGAGGTCGAGCCCGGCGTTGCGGAGCAACTCGATGCCCTCCGGCGCGGCGAGCACGCAGACGATGATGATCGTCCCGGTAGCGCCACGCTCACGGAGCAGTTCGCACGTGTGGGCCAGCGAGCCACCGGTGGCGAGCATCGGGTCGAGCACGATCACGGTGCGGCCGGTGAGGGTCTCGGGCAGCTTGTTCACGTACGGCTTGGGCATGTGCGTGTTCTCGTCACGTGCCACACCGATGAAGCCGACGTCGGCGTTCGGGAGCAGCTCCTGCGCGGCGTGCAGGAAGCCGAGGCCGGCACGCAGCACCGGCACCACCACGGGCTGGCTGGTGAGCGCACGGCCGAGGGTCTCGGTGAGGGGCGTCTGCACGGTGATCGCGTGCGTGGGGAGGCCCTTGGTGGCCTCGGCGATCAGCAGGGTGCCGATGCGCTCGAGTTCCTGGCGGAACAGGGCGTTCGGCGTGGCGACGTCGCGCACACGGGTGAGCGAATCAGCGATCAGCGGGTGGTCGACGACATGGACGGCAACGGGCATGGCGCGAGTGTGCCACAACCGTGCTCAGCGACCGGAAAGCGCCTGTCGGGCGGCGGCGTAGCCGGGCTTGATGACGGTGTTGATCATCTCGAGTCGCTCGGGGAAGTGGCAGAAGGCGCTCTTCATCGAGTTGACCGTGATCCACTGGAGATCGTCGAGGGTCCAGCCGAACGCGTCGACCACCTGTTCCATCTCGAGGGTCATCGAGGTCGCGCTCATCAGCCGGTTGTCGGTGTTGAGGGTGACCCGGAAGCCCATCCGGCGGAGCATGCCGATCGGGTGCATGGCGATGCTGCTGCACACGCCCGTGCCGACGTTGCTGGTGGGGCACAGCTCGAGCGGGATGCGCCGGTCGCGCACGAAGGTGGCGAGTCGGCCGAGCTGCTCGTCGCCCTCGGGGCCGGTGATGTCGTCGACGATGCGCACGCCGTGTCCGAGACGCTCGGCGCCGCAGAACTGCAGCGCTTCCCAGATGCTCGGAAGCCCGAACGCCTCGCCGGCGTGGATGGTCGAGTGGAAGTTCTCGCGCTGCACGTACTGAAAGGCGTCGAGGTGGCGTGTGGGCGGGAACCCGGCCTCGGCCCCGGCGATGTCGAAGCCGACGCAGCCGGCGTCACGCCAACGAACAGCGAGCTCGGCGATCTCGAGGCTGCGGGCGGCGGTGCGCATCGCCGAGCAGATCAGCCGCACCCGCAGGCTGGTGCCCTCCGAGCCGCTGGCGAACCCGTCGAGCATCGCCTGCACGACCTCGTCGAGGGTGAGGCCGCGTTCGAGGCACAGCTCGGGTGCCATGCGCACCTCGGCGTACACCACGCCATCGGCAGCGAGGTCGACGGCACATTCGTGGGCAACCCGCTCGATCGCGTCGCGCTCCTGCATCACGCCGACGGTGTGCGCGAACGTCTCGAGGTACAGCACGAGGTCGTTGCGCTTGGCACCTCGGTTGAACCACGAGGCGAGCTCGGCCACGTCGTGCGTGGGGAGGTTCGTGTAGCCGTGCTCCTCGGCGAGCTCGACGACGGTGCTCGGACGCAGTCCACCGTCGAGGTGGTCGTGGAGCAGGACCTTGGGCAGCGAACGGATGAGTGCAGTGTCGAGGCCCGTCATGCGGCGATCCCGCTGTCGAGGCGACGCAGCGGCATGTCGGTCGGTCGCTGCAGCCAGTTCCAGTCGGGGTAGTCGGCGGCTCCGGAGATGCAGTGCACGGTGTACGCGTGGCGGCTCACCGGCGAGCGGTTGACGTCGCTCCAGTGGGGGAGCAGACCGTGGAGCAGGATCAGCGTCCCGGCCGGCACCGGCAGCGGGACGAGGTCCTTCGGATCGGGCAACGGCGCGGCGTCGTGGATCTCGAAGCGCGTCCCGTCGCTGTCGGTGGCACCTGCACGGTGGAAGGTCTTGCGCAGGCTCGTGCGGTGGCCGCCCGGGGCGGCCCACATGCAGCCGTTCTCGAGCGTGGCGTCCTGCACGGCGAACCAGAAGCCGGTCACGGTGATCGGGTCGGTGTACAGGAAGGTCGCGTCCTGGTGACACCCGACCTCACCGCCGATGAGCGGCTGCTTGAAGATGTACATGCTCTGGAGGGCGAGCGCATCGGCCATCCCGATGTCGGCAGCCACACCGGCGAGGTCGCTCGTGTAGGTGAAGCGCTCGAAGGTCGGGTCGAGGTCGTGCTGGGCGTGACCGATCTTGTTGATGCTCAGGTGCTTGGGTTGACCGAGGGTGCCGTCGGGACGGAACGCCTCCTCCTCGAAGAAGCAGTGGACCCGACCGCCGGAGGAGAGGAACTCCTCGTCGCTGGCCCGCTCCTGCTCGTTGGTGGTGAACACGCTGCGGTGGTGCTCGGCGTCGAAGGCGTCGACGATGGCCTCCGCAGCGCCCTTCAGGTCGCGGCAGGCGGAGGCGTCGGCGAAGCCGGGGATCGCGAGGAAACCGTCGGTGTGGAACCGTTCGACCTGTTCGTCGGTGAGGACCTGTGACATGCATCCAGCGTACGGGGCCGGTGGGGGCTCGCTGGCATCGCCCCTACGCTGCGGGGCATGGAAGAGCGCCCTCTCACCGTCCTCGGTGCCACAGTCCGGCACGCCATCGACCACGTCGAGGTCTTCCCCGCCCCGGCGAACGTCTCCGTGGTCCGACTCACCAACGACGAGTTGACCTCGATGTGCCCGGTCACCCAGCAGCCCGACCTCTCGACCGTCGTCATCGAGTACGAGCCGGCCGAGTGGTGCATCGAGTCGAAGAGCCTCAAGCTCTATCTGTGGGGCTTCCGCGACCGGGCCGTGTTCGCCGAGGCGCTCTCGGCTGAGATCGCCGGTGAGGTGATGGCCTCGGCCAAGCCTCGTTGGGTGCGCGTCACCCTGACCCAGCGCCCGCGCGGCGGCATCGAGGTCCAGGCCGTCGCCGAACTGCGCTCCTGACCGAGCCCTGTTGACGCTGCCCCGACGATCCAGCGCCCGAGGGCGCAGCGGACCGACCCGGCCTAGTGGTTCTCGCCGGGTCGGTACGGCTGTCCGGCGTGGGCCGGCGGTCGCAACTGCTGACGTGCCCCGGCGAGCACGAGGAGCGTGACCACGTACGGGGTCGCGGTCACCAGCGTCTCGGGCACCTCGGCGACAGCGGCGTAGATCCAGACGGCGATCGCCGCGGTGACGAGCGCCGCGGAGCCCTTGGTGAAGGCCCGCTTGCGCACGAGCACCACGGCGACGATCAGCAGGATCACCGCACCGACGAGGAACAACGCCGGGACGTTCTGGTCGTCGCGGTACTTGAGTGCCGTCGGGAAACCGAACAGCAGGGCACCGCGGAACACGCCGAGCGGGGTCCAGTTGCCGAAGATCGTCGTGGCGAGACCGATGTAGCCCTGACCGCCGGTCTGGCCCTGGCGGTAGGTGCTCGTGAACACGCACGAGAGGTACGCCCCGCCGAACGCGGCGAGTGCACCGCTGACGGCCATCGCCTGGTAGCGCAGCTTGTTGATGTGCACGCCGAGGCTCTCGCCGGCCTGGGGCGACTCGCCCGAGGCACGCATCCGCAGACCGAAGCGCGTGCGCCACAGCAGCCACATCGTGAGCGGGATGAAGAGGAGCGCGAGCACGGTGGGGAGGTAGACGTCGCTGGTGAGACCACGCACGAACCCGGCGAGGTCGGGGAGCAGCGGGATGGAGTGCTTCTGCTCGAGCCACCCGAGCATGTCGGGGCTGCGCCACGAACCGATCCGGCCACCGGCGAGGAACGGCATGTCGAACTCGCCGTATCCACCCTTGCCCGTGGGTGACTGGCTCTCGCCCGCACCCTGCTTGCCCTTGAAGGCGATGATCGAGAGGTACTCGGTCGACCCGGCAGCGAGCACGTTGATGGCGATGCCCGACACGACGTGGTCGACGTTGAAGCGCACCGTGGCGAGAGCGTGCAGGAGGCCGACGAGGGCACCGCCGCACATCGCGATCAGGATCGCCGGCCACGAGCCCCACTGGTAGGCGGCCCAGCCACCCAGCCACGAGCCGACGATCATCATGCCCTCGATGCCGATGTTGACGATGCCGACACGCTCGGCCCACAGGCCCGCCATGCCGGCGAGCAGGATGGGCGTGGCCACGCGCAGGGTCGAGGAGACGGTTCCGGAGCTGGTGATGTCGTCGGCACCGGTGATGATCCGCACGATCGAGAGGACGAGCAGCGCGGCGAGCGAGACGAGCATCGTGCGGCGGCTCTTGCTGAGCGACGTCCACCACGAGGTGGGCACGGGTGCACCGTCGGTGGGTGCGGGGGTCATGGTCTCGGTGCTCATGCCGCAGCCACCTCCATCGAGTGGCGCTCGAGTTCGGCGGCGGCTCGACGTTGGATGCGTCGTTCGTCCCATCGCTTGACCGCACCGTTGATGATCACGACGGCGAGCACGATGATGCCCTGCATGATCGTGACGATCTCCTTGGGGATCTCCTCGAGCTGGAGCTTGCCGCTCGCAGCGCTGAGGAAGCCGAACAGGAGACCGGAGAACAGGATGCCGATCGGGTGGTTACGGCCGAGGAGCGCCACGGCGATGCCGTTGAAGCCCTGCTGCTCGGCGAGACCGTTCTGGTAGGCGTGGACGTCGCCGAGCAGGGCTCGCATGCCGACGAGACCGGCGAGCGCCCCGGAGAGCAGCATCGAGATCAGGACCATCCGCTTCGGGTTCACGCCGGTCACGCGAGCGGCGCCGGGGTTGCCGCCCGAGGCACGGAGGCGGAAGCCGAACTTGGTCTTCCAGACGAGGACGTAGAAGAACACGAGCACGAGGAGGGCGACCACGACCATGCCGTTGAGGCGCCGGTCGATGAAGTCGGGCATCCAGGCCGTCGTCGGCAGCTCCTTGGTCTTCACGAGCAGGCTCGCCGAGTCGGTCTCCTCGCGGAAGAACTTGTCGAACGACCAGGCCACCAGTGCGAGGGCCACGAAGTTCAGCATGATCGTGCTGATCACCTCGTTGACGCCACGCTTGACCTTGAGGTACCCGGCGATACCGGCCCACGCCGCTCCCGACGCCATCGCGACGATGAGGCAGAACAGGACGTGCAGGGGTGCGGGCAGGTTCACGAGCCCGCCCACGACGGCGGTGCTGAGCAGAGCGACTCGCATCTGGCCCTCGACGCCGATGTTGAACAGGTTCATCTTGAACCCGATCGCCACGGCAGCGGCGGAGATGAACAGCGGTGTCGCTCGGTTGAGCGAGTCCTGCAGGACCTTGCCCTCGGTGACGGCACCGAACAACGTCGAGTAGGCCTTGATCGGGTCCTTGCCGGTGACCTTCAGGAGCACGGCGCAGATGACGAGGGCGACGAGCACGGCGAGCACCGAACTCGCCGAGGTCACCAGCATGCGCTGGACACGGTCCTTCTTCATCAGTGGGTCTCCTGCATCTCGCCGGTCATGTACGAGCCGAGCAGTTCGGGTGTGGCGGTGTCGGGGTCGAGTCGGGCGGTGATCCGGCCGTCGAAGGCGACGAGGATCGTGTCGGAGAGGCCGATCAGCTCCTCGAGGTCGGCCGAGACGAGCAGCACGCCGAGTCCGTTGTCGCGGGCCCGTCGGAGTTCGTCCCAGATCGCTGCCTGGGCGCCGATGTCGACGCCGCGCGTCGGGTGGGCGGCGAGGAGGACCTTCGGGTTGCTCGCCATCTC
>JBEBDM010000054.1:0-5775 GCA_041156905.1 Actinomycetota bacterium
CCACCCTCGCCGCCGATCTCGGTGACGACGGGGTGGTGCGACAGCTCGTGTCGACCTTCCTCGACGAACTCCCGTCGCGCCGGAGTGCGCTCTCGACCGCTCGCGACAACGGCGACATGCCGATGGCGCAGGCGCTCGCCCACACGTTGCGCTCGAGCGCCAAGCTGCTCGGGGCCAACGAGCTCGCCATCGCGTGCCAGCAGCTACAGACCTCGACCGACCACGACCAGTTCGTCCATCTCTGCGACGAGGTGTTGCGGAGTTGCTCGCTCGCTGCTCGCTGGTTCCAGAACTGGGTCAGCACGGCACCGAGCTGACGGTCGTCCGCCGCCCGCCCGTTGGGGCGAGTGCGCTCGGTGACATCATCCGTGAACGGCGAAGGCCCGGTGCTCGCGCACCGGGCCGTCGTTCGTTCGTCCTGACCGGATGGGTCAGAAGTCTTCCATGCCACCCGGCATCGCCGGGGCCGAGGCCTCCGGCTTGTCGGCCACGACGGCCTCGGTCGTGAGGAACAGGGCGGCGATCGAGGCTGCGTTCTGCAGCGCCGAGCGGGTCACCTTGGCGGCGTCGATGACACCGAGCTTCACGAGGTCGGTGTACTCACCGGTGGCGGCGTTGAGGCCCTCGGCGCCCGAGAGGCTCTTCACCTTGGCGACGACGACGCCACCCTCCATGCCGGCGTTCTCGGCGATCTGCTTGATCGGGGCCTCGAGGGCCTTGGCGACCATGCGGGCGCCAGTGGCCTCGTCACCCGTGAGGGTCTCGGCGACGGCGAGCACGGCGGCCTGCGAACGGAGCAGGGCCACTCCACCACCGGGGACGACACCCTCCTCGATGGCAGCCTTGGTGGTGCTCACGGCGTCCTCGATGCGGTGCTTCTTCTCCTTGAGCTCGACCTCGGTGGCGGCGCCGACCTTCAGCACGGCCACGCCGCCGCTGAGCTTGGCGAGACGCTCCTGGAGCTTCTCTCGGTCGTAGTCGCTGTCGGTGTTGTCGATCTCGGCCTTGATCTGGTTGATGCGGCCCTTGATGTCGTTCTCGTCACCGGCACCCTCGACGATGGTGGTCTCGTCCTTGGTGATGATGACCTTCTTGGCACGGCCGAGCAGGTCGAGGGTCGTGTTCTCGAGCTTGAGACCGACCTCCTCGCTGATGACCTGGCCGCCGGTGAGGATGGCCATGTCCTGGAGCATTGCCTTGCGGCGCTCGCCGAAGCCGGGGGCCTTGACGGCGGCCGACTTGAAGGTGCCTCGGATCTTGTTCACCACGAGGGTGGCGAGGGCCTCGCCCTAGATGTCCTCGGCGATGATGACGAGCGGGCGACCGCCCTGCATGACCTTCTCGAGCACCGGCAGCATGTCGCGGACCGAGCCGATCTTCGACGAGACGAAGAGGATGTACGGGTCGTCGAGCGACGCCTCCATGCGCTCCATGTCGGTGGCGAAGTAGGGCGAGATGTAGCCCTTGTCGAAGCGCATGCCCTCGACCAGGTCCATCTCCATGCCGAAGGTCTGGCTCTCCTCGACGGTGATGACGCCGTCCTTGCCGACCTTGTCGATGGCCTCGGAGATCATCGAGCCGATCTCGGTGTCGGCCGCCGAGATGCTGGCGACCTGGGCGATCTGGTCCTTGGAGTCGACTTCCTTGGCGAGCTCGCGGATGCTGCCGACAGCGGCGGCGACGGCGGCCTCGATGCCCTTCTTGAGGGTCATCGGGTTGGCGCCGGCGGCGACGTTGCGCAGGCCCTCGCGGACCATGCTCCAGGCGAGGACGGTGGCGGTGGTGGTGCCGTCACCGGCGACGTCGTCGGTCTTCTTGGCGACTTCCTTCACCAGCTCGGCGCCGATGCGCTCGTACGGGTCCTCGAGCTCGATCTCCTTGGCGATCGAGACACCGTCGTTGGTGATCGTGGGGGCGCCCCACTTCTTCTCCAGCACGACGTTGCGACCCTTGGGTCCGAGCGTGACGCGCACGGCGTCGGCGAGCTTGTTCATGCCCGCCTCGAGCGAGCGGCGAGCGGCTTCGTCGAAGGCAATCTGCTTGGCCATGTCATTCCTCCACGGTGAGGGGATGGGTGTCGGGGGTGTCGGCACTCATGTGCCGAGAGTGCTAGCACTCTAAAGCCGTGACTGCTAATGCGGCAACCCCAACCGCCCATCGGCAGGCCTCGTGCGGGCGGTTGTCGGGCCCGGTCGGGCTGGCCGTCAGCGGCTGCGCTCGAGCACCACGGTGGTCACGGTGTCGAGAGCCCCGAACTCGCGGGTGAACCGCTTGAGCAGGGTGTTCAGGCCGGCGGTGCCGGCGCACGCCACGTGGAGCTGGAAGTCGTTGCGTCCCGTGACGTAGGCCAGCCAGGTGACCTCGGGGCAGGTGAGGGCCCCTGCCTGGAAGGCGTCGAAGTCGCTGGCACGGATGTCGACCACGGCCTCGAGGTCGCGGCCGAGGGCGGCCTGGTCGATGTCGACCGTGAACCGGCGGATCACGCCAGTGCGCACAAGGCGCCGGACCCGATCGGCGGCGGCGTTCGCCGAGAGATGGACCCGCTCGCCGAGCGCCTGGTACGGAATCCGGGCGTCGTCGCGAAGGATGTCGAGAATGTCTCGGTCGATCTGGTCTAGTACTGCGGATTTCTCAGCCATGGACCACAGTATGCCGGAATCTCCGTGGGCATCGCAGCCCTTGACGCCGTTCACTGTCCTCATGAACAACACCCCCGTCACCCTCGACCTCCACGGCCTCCTCGCCTCGGTGCGAGCCCGTGGGGCTGCTGCCACTCTCTCGGCCCTCGAGGCCGAGCGCCCTGCCTTCCACGTCCTCGCCGACGGGACGGCCGTGTACCACCACACCGAGGCCGCCTTCATGGTCTGGGCGATCGATCGCCTGGTCGAGGCCGGGCTCTCCGACCTCGGCGTGCTCTGGCACCCGCTCGTTCAGGTCGCCTCGGCCCGTGCGTGGTGGACCGACGAGACCCTCGCCACCGAGGCCGCGATCCGTGGCTTCGTCCCGAGCGACAAGGCGCTGGCGCACGAGCCCCAGCCGCTGGCCCTCCTCGCCGCCTGACCCGCCTCTCCCAGTTCCCGCCGGCGCCATCCGTCCGAGATCGCGGCTCTGGAAGAACGACGTTTCCTGACCTTCACGGTCGGGGAGTCGCCACCTGACCGCTCTGTGTGGCAGACTCGGCACATGGCGGCACGAGTGCTGGTGGTCGACGATGCCCCGGAGTTCGGTCAACTGGTACGCGCCGTGCTGACCTCGGCGGGCCACGCCGTCGTCCAGGCACCCGATCTCGCCACCGCCCGGGCCGAACTCGAGGAGACGCGGGTCGACCTCGTCGTTCTCGACCTCGGGCTCCCCGACGGTGACGGGCTCGACCTGTGCCGATGGGTCCGGGAGAACGGCGACACCTACGTCCTCGTGATCTCCGGTCGCGACCAAGCTGACGACGGGGTCGACGCCCTCGAGGCGGGAGCCGACGACTTCCTCGCCAAGCCGTTCACCCCCCGGGAGCTCTCGGCCAGGGTGGAGGCTCTCCTCCGCCGCCCCCGGCGCCAGGCCTCGCTCGGCGGAACCCGCGTGTTCGGGGACACCGTCATCGACCCCGTGGCACGCACTGTCGCGGTCGCCGGGAAGAACATCGAGCTCACGCGTATCGAGTTCGGGCTCCTCGAGGCGCTCTCGGCCGAGCCGCGCGGCGTGCTGAGCCGGGCCGAGCTGCTGGAGAAGGTCTGGGGCCCGAACTGGTTCGGAGACGACCACGTGGTCGACGTCCACATGGCCAACCTCCGCCGCAAGATCGAGCGCATCGGTCAGCCGAGCATCCTGCGTACCGTTCGCGGCGTCGGCTACGGCATGGCGCTCTGAACTTCCCTACAGTTCGACCATGCGCGTCGTGGTCGTCGGTGGAGGTGTGGCAGGTCTCGGGTCGGCCCTCGTTCTGGCTCGTCGGGGCCACGAGGTCGAGGTCGTCGAGCGCGACGACACCCCGATGCCCGAATCGGCCGACGAGGCCTTCGAGTGGGACAGGCGCGGCGCTCCCCAGGTGCGTCACAGCCACGCCTTCCTCGCCCGCATGGTCGGTCTCCTGCGTCGCGACTATCCCGAGCTCTACGCCGAGCTGCTCGCCCAGGGAGCGACGGAGATGCGCTTCGGTGACGACCTCCCGCCCACGATCACGAACTTCGAGCCCCAGCCCGACGACGACGATCTCGTCATGCTCGCGTGCCGTCGCACCACCTTCGAGTGGGTGCTGCGGCGTGCGGCGCTCGGCGACGGCAACGTGCGGTTCCGCACCGGGTCGGGTGCCGCGGGCGTCGTGCTCGCTGACCAGCCCCTGCCCGGTTCAGGCGTGCCGCACGTGCGCGGTGTGCGGCTCGAGGATGGCTCGGAGGTCACGGGCGACCTCACCGTCGTGGCGGCCGGCCGCCGCAGTGCACTGAGCGAGTGGCTGGGAGCCGCCGGTGTGCCGGAGATCCGCGAAGAGGTCGAGGACACGGGCATCGTGTACTTCAGCCGCTTCTACCGACTGCGCGAGGGAGCGGAGTACCCGCCCCGCACCGGCCCGATCGGTGGCGACCTCGGCTATCTCAAGTACGGAGTGTTCGTCGGCGACAACCGCACGTTCAGCGTCACGCTGGCGACGCCCACCGACGACGACGAGATGCGCAAGCTGCTCGCTGATCCGGTGGCCTTCGATCGGTGTGCGCGTCTGCTCGTGGCCACCGAGCCGTACCTCGACGGTCGGGCCGAGCCGCTGACCGACCAGGTGCACGTGATGGCCGGACTGCTCAACCGGTGGCGGGAGTACCTCCCCGGCGGTGAGCCGCTCGTCACCGGCCTCGTGCCGGTGGGTGATGCCGTGCTGTGCACCAACCCGCTCTACGGCCGTGGTTGCAGCATCGCCTTCTGGGGAGCGCACCTGATGGCCGAGGCCGTCACGGCGCACCCTGACGATCTCCGTGCCCTGGCGGTCGCATACGACGCCTCGCTGCGCGAGCAGATCGTCCCGTGGTACCGGGCCGGGGTCCAGCAGGACGCGGAGGCCCGCCGTGTGTCGGCGGCGTTGCTCGCCGGTGAGGACCCCGACGGCGACACGAGCGATCCCCGGACGTTCATGCGCTCGGTGTTCCGCGAAGGTCTCCTCCCGGCGCTGCGCACCGATGCGGTCGTCCTGCGTGCCTTCTTCCGCAGCCTGAACCTGCTGTCGAGCCCCGAGGCCCTCGCCACCGATCCCGACGTGGGTGCACGTGTTCTCGCGGCATGGCAGGAACGCGCAACACGCGGGCCCGAGCCTGCGCTCGGACCCGCGTGTCGTGCGGAACTCTTGGCTGCCCTCCCTGTCGCCTGACCCAGAGGTCGTGGCGACGGGTCGGAGCTGACCGACTCAGCCTTGGCCGACTCAGCTCTCGTCGGAATTGAGCACCATGTGCGCACCGGCGCCGAGAAGGGCACCGAGGAGCGGGAACACGATGAACACCCAGAGCTGCTGGAGGGCGTCGGTGTAGTCGGCGGCGAAGGTCGCCGCGCCGAGGCTGCGGGCCGGGTTCACCGAGGTGTTGTCGATCGGAATGCTGATCAGGTGGATCAGGGTCAGGGTGAGACCTGCCGCGATCGGACCCATTCCGGCCGGGAAGTCCTTCTTGGTGGTGGCGAGCACCACGAAGACGAGGACGGCCGTGAGGGCCACCTCGGCGATGACGGTGGCGCCGATGCCGAAGTACTCACCCGTCCAGAGGTTCGAGGCGAACTGGCGGGTGCTGTACATGTCGGGCTTGGCGA
>JBEBDM010000055.1:0-13125 GCA_041156905.1 Actinomycetota bacterium
GCCAGCGTGGGGACGTGGTCGGGCAGGTCGTCACGGTCGACCTCGGTGATCGGTACCGACCGGCCGAAACGACGCCGTACGACACCGTCGTGGTCGAGCACCGGCACCCCGTCCCGGGTGATCCAGACGTCGCTCTCCAGCCCGTTCGAGCCGAGGCGCAGGGCGAGGGCGAACGACGGCAGGGTGTTCTCCGGGAGGTGCGCCATGGCGCCCCGGTGCCCGAACATGTGCGGGGGATCGAGGAGCGAGGGGAGCCGCTGCTGCACGTACGGATTCTGCCACGGTGACCTCCTAGACTCGCCGACGTGTTCAACATCCAGGGCAGCGAACTCATCTTCCTGCTGCTCGTCGCCCTGATCGTGCTCGGCCCGGAGAAGCTCCCCGACGCGATGCGCAGGTTCGGCAAGGCCTACAGCGAGTTCAAGAAGATGGCGAACGGCTTCCAGGGCGAACTGCGCTCCGCGCTCGACGAGCCGATGCGCGAGCTGCGGGACACCGCCGATGTGATGATGAAGGCCGCCCAGTTCGACGTCGACGTCACGGGCAAGTCCACCGCGACGGGGGCGACCGCGACCAGCACCGGTTCCGAGACCCCGACGACGTCGACCGGCACGACCGACACGACGTCTTCCGAGGGAACTGCAGCCCGCGACGCGCAGGGGCGACCGCAGTCGAACCTCAACTTCGGCTCTGCTGTCCAGCGCTCGGCCGCGCCCCGTCAGGTGGGTGGTACGCCCGCACCTGCACGTCCCGCTCCGGAACCCGAGACCGCGGATGCCGCCTCAGGGGAGGCCGGCGCCGCTGATGGCGGGTCCACGACGTCCGAGCCCGAGGCCACTGAGTGATGCGCGTCCCCTTCCGGAAGAACGCCACCTCGGCCAGGGTGAAGTCGCCCGACGAGACGATGACGCTGGTCGAGCACCTCGCCGAGCTCCGCACCCGCATCATCCGCTCGCTCGGCGCCATCGTGCTCGGGGTCATCGTGATCCTCGCGGCCTACGACTGGGTGCTCGAGCTCATGCGCCGTCCGTACGAGCAGCTCTGCGAGCAGAAGCCCGAGCTCACCTGCGAACTGCAGTTCATCTCGCCGCTCGAGGGTTTCTCGACACGTCTGGAGATCTCCACCTACGGCGGCATCATCCTCGCCCTCCCGGTGATCCTGTGGCAGGTGTGGCGGTTCATCGTCCCGGCACTGCACGCCAAGGAGAAGAAGTACGCCATCCCGTTCATCGTGTCGTCGGTGGTGCTGTTCCTGATGGGTGCCTCGGTCGCGTACTTCACGCTCACACCGGCCCTCGACTTCTTGATCTCGTGGTCGGGTGAGGGCGTGGAGGCCAACTTCCAGGTGAGCAAGTACGTCGCGCTCTTCGGTCTGATGGTCGCCGCGTTCGGTGTGACGTTCGAGTTTCCCGTATTGCTCGTGTTCCTCCAGCTCGTCGGGGTCCTGACGCCACAGACGTTGCTGAAGAACTGGCGCTACGCGACGGTCGCGATCTTCGTGATCGCGGCGATCATCACCCCGAGCGGTGACCCGTACTCGATGATGGCCATGGCCCTGCCGATGGCGCTCTTCTACATGATCTCGATCGTCATCGGCCTCATCGCCCAGAAGCGGAAGCGCGCCCGCGAGGCCGCTGCGGGCTGATCGGGCACCTGAGCAGCGTGCGCCCCGACCGTGCCGACCTGATCGCCCACTACGCGTTCCCGCTCGACGACTTCCAACTCAGGGCCTTCGACTCCCTCGACGAGGGGCGCTCGGTGCTCGTCGCCGCGCCCACCGGTAGCGGCAAGACAGTCGTGGCCGAGTACGCGATCGACGCCGCCCGGGCCGATGGCCTGCGTGCGTTCTACACGGCCCCGATCAAGGCCCTCTCGAACCAGAAGTACCACGACCTCGTCGAGAGGCTGGGAGCCGACGAGGTCGGTCTGCTGACCGGCGACAACGCGATCAACGGTGACGCGCCCGTCGTGGTCATGACCACCGAGGTCCTGCGCAACATGATCTATGCGCGCAGTCCCGGCCTGCGTTCGCTCGGGGTCGTCGTGCTCGACGAGGTCCACTTCCTCCAGGACACCTATCGCGGTCCGGTGTGGGAGGAGGTCATCGTCCACCTGCCCTCCGAGGTGGCGCTGGTGTGCCTCTCGGCGACTGTGAGCAACGCCGACGAGGTAGCCGAGTGGATCTCGACCGTGCGTGGTGCGTGCGACCAGGTGAGCGAGGATCGCCGACCCGTGAGGCTCGAGCCCCTCTACCTGATCGGGGATCGCACCAACGAGCGTCTGCACCTCCTACCGATGCTGGTGAGCGGTCGGCCGAACAGCGACGCGGTGAGGCTCGACAGCGAGGCCGTGCGCGCCGGCAAGGGTCGTTCGTCGAGCGGGGTCCGCGGGCAACTCGGCCGTCGACGGCTGTACACCCCCGACCGGACCGAGGTCCTCGAGATCCTCGACGACCAGGGGATGCTCCCCGCCATCCAGTTCATCTTCAGTCGCAACCAGTGCGACGAGGCAGCGAGAGGAGCACTCGCCGCGGGATTCCGCCTGACGACGGGCGAGGAGCGCGAGCGCATCCGGGAGATCGCCGACGACCGCCTCGGTGCGATCGCCCACGCCGACCTCGCCGTACTCGGCTACGGGCAGTTCCTCGCCCAACTCGAGGCGGGTATCGCTGCGCACCACGCCGGCATGGTCCCGCCCTTCAAGGAGGTCGTCGAGGCCTGCTTCGTCGAGGGCCTCGTCAAGATCGTCTACGCCACCGAGACACTGGCGGTCGGCATCAACATGCCCGCCCGAACCGTGGTGATCGAGAAGCTCAGCAAGTTCACCGGCGATCACCACACCTTCTTGTCACCCGGCGAGTTCACGCAGTTGACGGGGCGCGCCGGACGCCGAGGTCTCGACGAGTACGGCCACGCGATCGTGTTGTGGAGCCCCTTCGTCCCCTTCGACCAGGTCGCACTCCTCGCAGCGAGCAAGAGCTTCCACCTCAACTCGGCGTTCCGCACCACGTACAACATGGCGGCCAACCTCGTCCGGTCGTACAGCAGCGAGCAGGCGCACCACCTGTTGAATCTCTCCTTCGCCCAGTTCCAGGCCGATCGCGACGTTGTGCGCATCGAGGCCCGGCTCGAGCGTCGCCAACGTCATCTCGCCGAGTTGGCCGAGAAGAGCCGCAGCCCGTACGGCGACATCGACGACTACCGACGCAGCTTGCAGCGCGATGACGGCGCCTCACGTGGCCGTCCCGGTGGGGCGACGAGCCGCGACGACGAGATCAGCCTCGCGCTGCTCAAACTGCGGCCAGGCGACATCGTGTACGCCCAGAAGGGTCGCTACGCGGGCCGGGTCGCCGTGCTGTCGACGGCACACCGCAAGGGGGGAGTGCGCCTGACCGGCGTCACCACCCGACGCGACACGGTGGTGCTCACCTCGCTCGACTTCGACGAGGCACCGCGTGCCCTCGGTCGTGTGGAACTGCCCGCCGACTACGCACCGAACCGGCACGACTTCCAGAAGGAGGTCGCGACCCGACTCGAGCAGGCCCGCATCGAGCAGCCGACGAAGACCCGACGGAGGATCGCCGAGGACATGCCGATCACCCACCCGGTGGAGGACGACCCTGACCTCGCCGAGCGGATGAAGGCGGCCGCGCAGGCCGAGCGGGTCGCCCGTGAGGTGTCGGAGATGCGCCAGAAGGTGCAGGGTCGCTCGCAGTCGATCGGACAGGACTTCGACCGTGTTCTCGGACTTCTGGCCGACTGGGGCTACGTTGATGGCTGGTCGCTGACCGACGCCGGCTCGATCCTCGCCCGCACGTTCCACGAGTCCGATCTCCTCGTCGTTGAGTGTCTGCGGCGTGGTCTGCTCGACGGCCTCGACCCCGCCTCGTTGGCGGCACTGGCGAGCGTGTTCGTCTACGAGCACCGGAGCCCCGAACCTCCACCGGCTCCGTGGTTCCCGTCCCCACTCGTTGCCCGCCGATGGTCGTCGATCCTGCGGATCAGCGACGACCTGTTCGACGCGGAGGAGAGCGCAGGGCTGGGCGTCCACCGCGAGCCCGACCCGACCTTCGTGGCCACGGCCTTCTCGTGGGCGGCAGGGGAGGGCTTCGCCGAGGTGGTCGCCGAGGACGAGCTGTCCGGCGGCGACTTCGTACGGATCGTGAAGCAGCTGATCGACCTGCTCCGGCAGTTCGCGATCGTCGCCCCGTTGCGTGAGACGCGGCGCTCGGCAGAGGAGGCCTCGAGGGCCCTGTTCCGCGGTGTCGTGGCCGCGTCCAGCGTCCTCGAGGACGACGAGCCGGACGAGACTGACGAGACTGACGAGTCACCCGACGACGACCAGTCGGGTGTACTGGACGAGGAGCACCATGACGATCCGCAAGGGTGAGCAGTGGGGCGAGCGGCTCCCGCTGCCGCGCGGACTGCCCTCGGCCGACACCGACGCCGTGGCCGGTCGGTGGTTCGACTCGGCGCCTCCTGGAGCGACGGAGCAGGGCCTCGTCCTGCATGGCGGTGATCTCGCGAGGACCCTCGGGTCGGTCCGGTCACCGAGGCCCGGCGAGGAGGCCACCCGGGCCGTGATCGATGTCATGGCCCTCGCCACGAACGCCGGTGAGACGCGAACGGCGGTCGCCCATGTCGTGATCAGGGCGGGTGCGAGCGGGAATGGTTGGTGGCGACATCGGGGTCGGATCGTGATGGTGATGAACGCACAGTTCATCGGTGACGCGGACCCCACTCCGCGTTGTCATCCCTCGGATGGTCGCGCCGATCTCCTCGACCTGTCGGCCTCACTGGGGTTCCGGGCCCGTCGGCAGGTCCGGTCGAGGTTGCGGACCGGCTCCCACCTCCCGCATCCACTGCTCCAGGTCTCGTCGGCGAGCACGCACAGCATCGAGTTCGAGGGGCCGTGCACGGTCCTCGTCGACGGGGAGGTCTGGTTCCACCGCCGGACGGGTGTGCGACTCGCCGTCAGGATCCTCCCCGACGCCGTCGTCGTCTGGACCTGACGACCACTAGCGTCGTGTCATGCCCGCTCATCACGATGCCGCATCGATCGAGGCCCTGAAGGCTGCCGTGTGCGAGGCCGTCGACGCACTCGCGCCGCGCCTCGTCGAGGCCAGTCGGGCGATCCACGCCCGGCCCGAACTGAACTTCGAGGAGCATTTCGCCCACGAGGTCCTCACCGACCTGATCGAGTCGGCGGGTCTCGTTCCCGAGCGTGGGGCGTGGGGCCTCCCGACGGCGTTCGACGCCAGTACGGGGGCCGACGGGCCGATGGTGGCGGTGCTGTGCGAGTACGACGCACTCCCCGGCGTCGGTCACGCCTGCGGCCACAACATCATCGCCACGGCCGGTGTCGGAGCGGGCCTCGCTGCTGCCACCGTTGCCGCAGCCGCCGGAGGTCGCCTGCGCATCCTCGGGACCCCGGCCGAGGAGGGCGGGGGAGGGAAGATCCTGATGGCCCGTGCAGGTGCCTTCGAGGGGATCGACGCAGCGATGATGGTCCACCCCGCGGACGCCGACCTCGTGCTGATGGACTGCATCGCCGTGCAGCGTCTGTTCGTCGAGTTCCACGGCAAGGCCGCCCACGCCGCAGCAGCGCCCTGGGACGGCGTGAACGCGCTCGACGCGGCCGTGCTCGGCTACATGAACGTGGCGACGCTGCGCCAGCACATCCGACCCAACGAGCGGATCCACGGCATCTTCACCGACGGGGGAGAGAAGCCGAACATCGTTCCCAGCCACTCGGCGATGGAGTGGTTCGTCCGCTCACCGACGATCGCCTCGCTGCAACCACTGAAGCAGAGGGTCCTCACGGCGCTGGAGGCGGCGGCTGCCGCGACCGGCTGCACGATGTCCCACCGCTGGAACGACGAGCCCTTCGCGGAAATGGTCGACAACGTCGCGATGGGCGAGGCCTACGCGGCCAACGCCGCCCGTGTCGGACGGACGGTGCTCGATCCGGCCGCCGTCGATCGGCACGTGGTCGGCAGCACCGACATGGGCAACATCAGCCACCTCGTGCCCTCGATCCACCCGATGATCAAGGTGGCACCCGACGGTGTGCCGATCCACAGCACGGCATTCGCCGAGGCCGCTGCGAGCGAGGCCGGCGATCGTGCCGTCGTCGACGGCGCCAAGGCGATGGCCATGACGGTGATCGACCTGTGGACCCGTCCTGACCTGCACGGACGCGTCGCCGAGGAGTTCGCGGCGCGACCCACGGGTGTTCCTGTGCTGTGATCCCCAGCGCGGACGCCCTGCCGTCGTAGGATGCCCCCTCGTGACGGTGTACGTCCCTGAGGAATTCACGCCCGCTGAGGAGGACATCCTCCGCCGGTACTTCACCAATCTCGACGGACCCGTTTTCGCCCTGGTCAACCTGCCAGAGGTCGTCAAGGGTGCTCTGTTCGCGCGGTACAGCCGCAGCCCGAAGAGCCTCCGGCGCCTGTTCCTCGACGAGTTCGTCGGTGATCTCGACATCGCCGGCGACGCGACGGTCGACGCCACGATCGGCCTCGAGCGCGCCGAGGAGCTCTACGAGAAGGTCTTCACCGAGTACGGCGACGACTCCGTGGCCCAGCTCGGTGGGGTGCACCTCGCCTGCGAGCAGGCCTCGAACATCCTGACCAAGGTCCTCGAGTGGGGCCGACTCATGAGTTACCTCGAGCAGAGCACGCGGTACATCAGCTACGACGCCCGGCTCGGCGGTCGCTACCGCTTCTACCGCGATCCGGCAGTGCTCTCGAGCAGGTTCGGCACCCGCTACGTGGGCGACATGGACCGGATGTTCGACAGCTACAGCCTGCTCCTCCAGAGGGTCACCGATCACGTGCGCGCCACGGTGCCCCGTGAGTCGGGCGACAGCGACTTCGTGTACCGCATGGCCACCCGGGCCAAGGAGCTCGACGCGGTTCGTGGTGTCCTCCCTGCGGCGGCCCTGAGCAACGTCGGCATCTACGGCAGCGGTCAGGCGTTCGAGGCCCTGCTCATCCGCATGCGCGCCCATCCGCTCCCGGAGGCCCGTCAGTACGCCGAACTGATGCTCGCCGAACTGCGCAAGGTGATCCCGAGCTTCCTGCGCCGTGTCGACATGGCCGAGCGCGGCGGTCGCTGGACGAACTACCTCGCCTCGACCCGTGAGAACACGGCTGGCCTGGTCGAGTCGCTGTTCGGCTCGACCCCGGTCGACGCGGCCGACTCGGTCGAGCTCGTCGATTACGACGCCGACGCCGAGAACAAGCTGCTCGCCGCGATCTGCTACCCGCACACCCATCTCCCTGAGTCGCAGCTCGCCGAGCGTGTCCGCACGCTCAGCCCGACCGAGCGCCTGGCCCTCGTGAACGCCTACGTCGGCGAGCGGGAGAACCGGCGCCACAAGCCGGGCCGTGCCTTCGAGCGTGTCGACTACCGCTTCGACGTGCTCAGCGACTACGGCGCGTTCCGCGACCTCCAGCGTCACCGCCTGCTCACGATCGACTGGCAGTCACTCACCCCGAACCACGGGTACGTGCGTCCCGAGCTCGTGGAGGAGGCCGGCGTCGCCGAGGTGTTCGACGACGCCATGGCCCGCTCCGCAGCCCTCTACGACGCCCTGAAGGAAGAGTTCCCGCAGCAGGCCCAGTACGCCGTGTCGATGGCCTACCGGATGCGCTACTCGATGCAGTTCAACGCCCGCGAGGCGATCCACCTCCTCGAGCTGCGCTCGTCGCCCCAGGGACACCCGTCGTACCGCCGGGTCGTGCTCGAGATGCACCGCCTCATCGCCGAGCAGGCGGGTCACACCACCGTCGCCGCGGCGATGACACACCTCACCACAGAGGCCCCCGAACTCGAGCGTCTCGAGTCCGAACGTCGCGCCGAACAGCGGCGCGAGCAGCGCTGACGCGGCGTTCCGCGGGCTGTCCCCGGTATGGGTGACTGCTGTCACACGATCGGTGTACGACGGCACGGTGGCCGTCGCCTATGCTCCCGCGCCGCGGACGGGCGCTCAGAGTAAGGAATCCCCCCAATGGCTCATGACGACGACGAAGTGATGGACGAGATCGAGGATCTCGAGGAGGACGTCGAGGAAGAGGCCGAGGTCGATGACATCGACGTCGAGGACCTCGACGAGGAAGAGATCGAGGGCGACCTCGAGGCCGACGAGTTCGGTGACGAGGAGACCTTCGTCGAGGAAGAGGAGGACGAGGAGGAGCCGGCCGCCGGCCCGGTGCGTCGCTCCGTTGGCGAGGACGACGACGAGGACGAGGATCTGCTCGCACCCGACGACGTCGAGGCCGACCTCGACACGATCCTGAAGGATCGGCTCGAGGCCCCCGACGAGGACGACGAGGAAGAGGACGAGCCCGAGGAGCGCGGCGAGAACGCCGACCGTCTCCAGCCCAAGCGAGCCGACGAGCAGCTCTGCTCGTCGTGCTTCCTGCTCGTCCGCCAGGGTGCGCCGATGTGCCCGGTCGGCGACGACGACTGCCCGTTGTTCTCCTGACATGGCCGAGCGCGATCTCCCGACGACGCTCGCCGACCTGCTGGTCTACGCGCCCGTCGGTCTCTCGGAGAAGGTCCGCACCGATTTCGACTCGCTCGTAGTCTCCGGCCGCCAGCGCGTCCAGACCGCCCGGTGGGTGGGGGAGATGGCCCTCAGCCTCGCCCGGCAGAAGGGCCCCGGCTGGGTCAGCGGAGCCGTCGAGCAGGCCGTGGCTCCCGTGGCCAGTGCGGTCACCGGAGTCCTGTCGACCGTCCTCGGTCGGACGAGCATGTCCGACCCGGTGACCGCCGCTCACGAACACCACGAACACGACGTGGAGGTCGCCGAGGAAGCAGCGCGGTCGGAGGAGCCCTTCGACGGGTACGACCACCTCGCGGCGGCACAGATCGTGCGGTTGCTCGACCGTCTTCCCGAGTCGGAACTCGAGATGGTGCGCACCTACGAGGTCGCCCACCGCGGCCGTCGCACCATCCTCGCCAAGGTGGAGCAGCTCACCGCAGGATGATCGAGCTCGTGCGCCTGCTCGACCCGGCCGACGTCGATGAGGTGCGCGCCCTCGACGCTGCGGCTCGTGAGGCCCTCAGGCCGGCTCGAGGGGGAGCGGTGTGGCTCCAGGAGCATCCTGCACCGGCAGCGTGGCCGATGCCCTCGGAGCGGGTCTGGGTGGCAGAACTCGACGGTCTCGTCGTGGGCTTCCTACGCCTCGCACTCGACGGAGCGGTGGCGCGTGTCGAACACGTCTACGTGCGTCCCGAATGCCGCGAACTCGGCTTCGGCGACGAGCTCCTGGCAGCGGCACTCGAGGAGGCGCGACGAGCCGGCTGCGCGCGTCTCGACGCTGTCGCTCTCCCGGGCGACCGCGACACCAAGAACCTCTACGAGCGGGCCGGCGTGGTGGCCCGGGCGATCGTGCTGGGCGTGATCCTCAGCGACCCTGCCAGTTCGGCGGACGCTTCTCGATGAAGGCCGTGAGGCCTTCCTTCGTGTCCTCGCTCGCCATCACGGCGCCGAACTCCTTGTTGGTCATGTCCTTGAGGGTCTCGTCGTCGGCGTAGGCCGCGGCGAGCACCACCTTACGGCTGGCCCAGACGGCCAGGGGAGCGGCCTCGCAGATCTTGCCGGCGAGCGCGAGGGCCTCGGTGAGTGCCTCGCCCGGACCGACCAGACGGCTGACGAGACCGAGGTGGTAAGCGCGCTCAGCGGGGATCGGCTCGCCCGTGAGGATGGCCTCCATGGCGGCTGCCTGGCCGATGGCCCGGGGAAGGCGGAACAGTCCACCGGCTCCGGCGATCAGGTTGCGCTTGACCTCGGCGAGACCGAAGGCCGAACGGCTGGTGGCGACCACGAGGTCGGCGGCGAGGACGATTTCGCAGCCACCGGCGGTGGCGAGGCCGTCGACGGCGACGATGACCGGCTTGCGACGCTCGCGATACACGAAGCCAGCGAAGCCACCCTTGCGGGTCCCGAGTTCGCCACCCTTGCCGCTGTTGATCGCCTTGAGGTCGGCGCCAGCGCAGAACACCGGACGCTCCTGGCCCTCGGTGTTGGCGGTGATGATGCCGACCCAGACCTCGGAGTCGTCTTCCATGCGGTCGATGGCCGCCTCCATCGCCGTGGCCACCTCGCCGTTGACGGCGTTACGTGCATCGGGGCGATTGAGGGTGATGACCGCGATGCGGCCCTGGGTCTCGTAAGTGACGATGTCGGACATGCGTCCGACGGTAGTGGGGGCCTCAGCTGGCGGAAGAACCCTGCGCACGGGGCGCAGGCTTGCCGGTCGGACGCGTCGGGCGCAGCGGCTTGGGCTGGGCAGCCTTCGGATCGACCTCGACACCGAACAACGCGGCGACCTGTGGCAGCAGCGGTCCGAGGCGGCGGACGGTGGCCGTCAGCTCGTCGCTCGACTGGGTCGGGACGGCAGCAGGCGTCACGAGCGAGCGGACCGGGCTGAAGGCGGCCGCCTCGAGCACGGCGACCCAGCGATCGGGCAGAGCGTCGGCCGTGAGGTTGGCGACCGTGGCCTCGGCGAGGAGGGCGGCGACGTCGGCCGGGAAGCGGACACCGGCCTTGGGCGGCTGCGAGGAGAGCTTGAGGGCCCGCACGACACGACCGACGCCGACAGCGGCGCGGATGTCGTCGATCCAGAGCACGAGCTCCTTCTCCTGCTTCTCGGCGAGGGCGTCCTTGAGACGGGCGGCCAGCTCGCGGGCGGTCTCGTCACGTGAGATCTGCTCGTCGGCCGCAGCCACCACGCTGCGCAGGTCGCGCAGGTCGAGCTCCTCGAGGTCGCGGACGGCGGCGTCGGCACGGTCGAGCCAGTCGGCGACACGGAGGCGGGGAGCGAGCGACTCGGCGATGCGCACGATCGAGGCCTCGGGAACGGTCTCCTTGTTCTCCTCGCGCAGGGCCTTGTTCTGCTCGGCGACAGCAGCGCGAACGGCGGCGATGCCACCCTGGAGGAAGCGCTCGGCGATGGGGCGCTCGGCCTCGCTCAGCGACTGGAGGATCTCGTTGCGGTGGGTGCGACCGGGCTTCAGGCGCTTGGCCTTGGGGCGCTGCGGCAGTTCGGGCGGGGCCTGGAAGCGGGGGCGGCGCTCGCCACCGTCGCCCTCGCGACGGGGACGACGCTCACGCCGGTCGCCGTCGGCGGGGCGCTCGCCACCGGGTCCTTCGCGCCGAGGACGGCGCTCGCGGTTGTCGGGACCGTCACCATCACGGCGCGGACGACGATCGCCACGGCCTCCACGGTCGCCACGATCGCTGCGCTCACGGCGGGCGAGCTGCTGGGTCACGGCCTCGAAGGGCTTGTCGCTCGGCAGGAGCTCGAGCAGGCCGGTGCGCTCGGTGCGACCCTTGGTGGCCTGCACCGACAACACGGTCGAGCCGTCGAGGTCGGTCTCGACATCGGCCCGCACCACGAGGCCGACTGCGGCGTCGGTCGGCAGCATCGTGCCGTCGACCACACCCTTCGGCTTCTGCGCACCAGCGGCACGCCAGGTCCAGGTGCCGTCCGGGCGTGCACTCGTGAGTTCGATGTCGATCCTGCGGGACATAGGCAGCAACGGTATCGGATCGAGCGACGTTCTCAGCAGGGCCGGTGGCTACCCTGACCGGCGTGCCTCTCTACGCCCTGGGCGACAAGCAGCCCACGATCCATCCCTCGGCCTTCGTCCATCCCGATGCGGTGATCATCGGTGACGTCGTGGTCGGCGAACTCTCGAGCATCTGGCCGGGAGCCGTGCTTCGTGGTGACGAGGGCTACATCCGGATCGGCAGTCGCACCAGCATCCAGGACAACTGCGTGCTGCACACGACCCCTCTCTGGCCCACCGTCGTCGGCGACGCCTGCGTTGTCGGGCACCTCGTGCACCTCGAGGGCTGCACGATCCAGGACGGCTGCCTGATCGGCAACGCCAGCATGGTGCTCCACCGTGCCGTGGTCGAGACAGGGGCGATCGTTGCCGCGAACTCCGTGGTCCTGAACGACATGGTCGTCCCCGCCGGTGCACTGGCCGTGGGCTCCCCGGCGACCATGAAGGAGGGCCGGGCGAACCCCGAGTTGATCCGTCTCGGTGTCCAGAGTTACGAGCACCGCGCCCGTACGTATCCGTCGCAGTTGCGCCGGATCGATCCCGCCTGATGCTGCAACTGGTCGTGACCGTGTCGCTCGCAGAGGCGGAGTTGGCCTCCGACGTGCTGTGGGGCCTTGGGGTGGTCGCCGTGGAAGAGCGGATCACGGCCGACGCCTCCGTCATCGAGCTCTGGACGTCGCTGGGTGACGAACCGGGCACGGGCGACGAGGTGCCCGCTGGTTTCCCGTGGCCGTACCGCTTCGTCGAGGTCGACGCAGCGGTGGCCGAGACGTGGCGCCGGTTCGCCACCCCGATCGAGATCACCCCCGACCTCTGGGTCCGTCCTGAGTGGGTCGACGCCGATGGCATCCCGTCCGATGCGACCGTCGTGGTGGTCGAGCCGGGTTCGACCTTCGGGATGGGCGACCATCCCACCACCGTTCAGTGCCTGCGGGCCGTCCGACACCTCGTCGGGGCCGGCATGGCCGTCCTCGACGTCGGATGTGGATCCGGCGTGCTCGCCGTTCTCGCGGCCATGCAAGGGGCCGAGGCCGCCGGGGTCGACATCGCTCCCGCATCGGTTCCCGTGACGTGCCACAACGCAGCGATCAACGGCGTGACCGTCGACGTGTCGACGACCCCGTTGGAGGAGGTCGAGGGCGAGTACGACGTCGTCCTGGCCAACATCCTCGCTCCCGTCCTGGTGGCGTTGGCCGATCACCTCGTGCGGGTCGTGCGCCCGGGAGGCCGACTCGTGATCAGCGGGATCCTCGCCGAGCCGTCCCGTCACGAGCACGTGCTGGACGCGCTCGTCGGCCTCGAGGTCGAGGACGTGGCGACCCTCGCCGGCTGGGCAGCGATCACCCTTCGGCGGCCAGCAGCCTGAGGACGTCGTCCCGGAACGGCATCGACGGAACAGCGCCGGCGACCGTGGTCGAGAGCGCCGCTGCCGCGCTGGCATAGCGCAGTGCCTCTGTCATCGTGTCGCCCGCTGCCAGACGCGCGCTGAGGCTCCCACAGAAGCAGTCGCCGGCACCGGTGGTGTCGAGCGGGGTGACGC
>JBEBDM010000056.1:0-11253 GCA_041156905.1 Actinomycetota bacterium
GCACTGTGCGGTTGGCTGGCGTGGCCTCCTCGGCCGGTGACCACGATCGTGAGACGATCGCTCGACGCCATCAGCGGGCCACCGCGTGCCGCGACGATCCCAGTGGGGGCGTCGGGTGACAGGTGCAGAGCGTAGGCAGCGGTGACGGGTGAGCGACTCGCGTCGACGGCATGAGGCGGTAGGTCGAGGAGACCCTCGCCGAGCATGTGCCGGGCGCCGGCCGCGCCGCCTTCCTCGCCGGGCTGGAACATGAACAGCACCCGGCCGGCCATCTCGCCACGCAGGGTCGACAGGGCACGCGCCGCCCCGGCGAGCATCGCAGTGTGGCCGTCGTGGCCGCAGGCGTGCATGGTGCCCTCGATGGTGGAGGCACAGTCCTCACCGGTGTCCTCGCGGAGCGGGAGCGCGTCCATGTCGCCCCGGAGCAACACGGTCGGGCCGGGCCGTGCACCCGTGAGCAGCGCCGCCACGCCCGAGGTCGTCTCGTGGAGCGCGATGTCGAGCGGCAGTCCGTCGAGCGCGGCCAACACCGACTCGCGGGTGCGGGGGAGGTGCAGCCCGAGTTCGGGGTGGCGGTGGATCTCGCGGCGTAGGTCGCGTACCCCGGGAGAGACCTCGCGGGCCAGGTCGTGGATCCGTTCGGGGGTGATCACGCTCGGCAACCTACTGCGCGGGCAGAATGCGTCCATGACCGCTCCCGAGACGGCCGCCTCCGCTCCGACCGCGACCCCCGCTGGGTCGTCGGCTGGCTTCGACACCTGCCGGGCCCGCTACGGGACGTTCCCCGAGTGCCCGCTCTGCAACGGTGCCCTGACCCCCGAGCACGCACACTTCAAGTGCCGCTCGTGCGGCTGGCGCGACAGTTGCTGCGACTGACCCGGAATCAGATGACCACGCGAGAGAGCCCGGGCGGGTGCCCGGGCTCTCTCACTCCGACGGGTGTTCGTCAGCCGGTGAGTGTCAGCGGCTCGCCGAGCGGCGGGTGAGGCGGACAGCCCCGGCGCCGAGCACGATGGCGAGCAGGGCCACCATCAGGCTGGTCGACTGCGACGAACCGGAGCCCGTGGACGGGAGCTCCGGGGACAGCACGAGAGTGACCGGGACGGTCGGCTCAGGTCCGTCGGTGGTCGAGGTCGGCTCCGCGTTGGTGAAGGAGAAGACGGCGCTGTTGCCAATCGTGCCGTCATAGCAGCCGGTGTCGCCCTTGGTGCCCCACAGCATCGTGACGACCCCGTCGGCGGAGTCGACGACGACGCTGGGAGGCGACTCGCTGAACAGGGCATCGCTGGCGAGAGTGACGGAGCCGATCTCGGCGCTCGAGATCGTCACCTCGATGTAGGAGTAGCAGTCATCCCTCTCCGCCCAGGTGACCGTGATCGAATCGCTGTCGGGATCGATGTCGACCTCGACCGCTCCCGTCAACACATCAGGGTTGGCCACCTCGTGGGTGAGGTCGAGCTCGGCGCCAGCACCGACCGTGGCGGTGTTGGCGAATGTCCGAGCCTGCAGGTCGCGGACTCCCAACTCGGTCGTGATGTCGACGGTGCTGTCGAAGGTCGCGGCACCGGCGACCGAGGTCGTCACGAGGAGCGTTGCGACTCCGGTGGCGCCCAGCAGGGCGAGGCGGGCCTTGTTCATGGTGTCTCCGTTCTGTCGGCAGCAGTCTCCGAATCAGCAGTGGAGAGACTGCGGTACGCCGACGACATTGTCAAGAACCAGAGTGTGAACAACTCTCGCTGATCGCCCGACCTGCGGGCATCGTGACAGCTGCTGCGACTGACCGGGGGACTCCGGTTGCGGGGCTGACGGTCCGGCTGGGGTACGTTCCACTCAGGTTCACCCGAGGAGGAATGACATGGTCGGCGGCGCACTGAGAATGGCCAGCATGGACGATCTCGACCTGCGGATGTCGGAGAAGGTCCGGCCGCTCTACGAGGCGGTCAAGGCGTTCATCCGCGACGAGGTCGACCCGATCACCGAGGAGTTCCATCGTCTCGGAGCGGCTCGCACCGACCGGTGGTCGTGGGCCCCGGGCCAGCTCGAGCTGCTCGACGGTGTGAAGGCCAAGGCCCGTGCCCAGGGGCTGTGGAACTTCTTCCTCCCCAACGCCGAGACGGGCGAGGGTCTCAGCAACCTCGACTACGCGTACATCGCTGCCGAGCTCGGCAAGAACCGTCTGGCCAGCGAGTGCCTCAACTGCTCGGCTCCGGACACCGGGAACATGGAGGTGCTCGAGCGGGTCGGCACCCCCGAGCAGAAGAAGCAGTGGCTCGAGCCGCTCCTCAACGGCGAGATCCGTTCCGCCTACGTGATGACCGAGCCCGACGTGATGAGCAGCGACGCCAAGCAGCTCGAGACGAGCGCCGTCCTCGACGGTGACGAGTGGGTCATCAACGGCTCGAAGTTCTACGCCTCGGGCGCCGGCGACCCCCGCTGCAAGATCTTCATCGTGATGCTGAAGACCAACCCCGAGGCCGACACCTACAAGCAGCACTCGCAGATCCTCGTCCCGAAGGACACCCCCGGTGTCGAGATCGTCGAGGGCATGCAGGTGTTCGGCAGCGACGATGCGCCGCACGGCCACATGCACATCCGCTTCCACGACGTGCGCGTGCCGAAGGAGAACGTGCTGTGGGGCCCGGGCAAGGGCTTCGAGATCTCGCAGTTGCGCCTCGGACCAGGCCGCATCCATCACTGCATGCGCTCGATCGGCGTGGCCGAGAAGGCGATCGAGATGATGGTCGACCGCGGTGTCAGCCGTGAGGCCTTCGGCAAGAAGCTCGTGAACCTCGGCAAGAACATGGAGCAGATCTCGCGTGCTCGCATCGAGGTCGAGGCGATGCGCCTGATGGTGCTCCGTGGTGCGAAGGCGATGGACGTGCTCGGCAACGCCGAGGCCCGCGTGTGGGTGAGTGCCGTCAAGGCGATGGTCCCCGAGAAGGTGTGCGAGATCATCGACCAGTGCATCCAGATGCACGGTGCGGCCGGCATCTCGCAGTGGTTCCCGCTGGCCGACATGTACCACAGCCAGCGCACCCTCCGTCTCGCCGATGGCCCCGACGAGGTGCACCACAACGTGGTTGCCCGCGCCGAGGTCAAGAACCGTGAGCGCGACCGCTACACCGACCCCGACGCCGCGCACCTCTCCAAGGGCCGCGTCTTCACCGGTCCCTGACCCCGAACCCATCCGATCTCGGTACGCATAGTCCCGGAATCCGGGACGATCTGCGCCGAGATCGGTGGGGTGGGGTTAGCGGCGGAGGAGGGTGTCGATGCGGCGCGCTGCGATGCCGAGGAACACCACCGAGATCGTGGCGAGCACGGCGACGTGGCCGAGCACGCCCCACGTGAACGTGCCGCTGTTGCAGGCACGCACCAACGCGACACCGTGGTAGAGCGGTGAGAGCTGCACGACCCACTCGAGCGAGCCGTAGGCCGACGTCGGGAAGAAGGTCGCCGAGAACAGGAAGAGAGGCATCGTCGCGGTCGTGACGAGGTCCATGTCGGCCCAGCCGCGCATGTAGGTGGTGGCGGTGAAACCCATCGCCGCGAACGCGAGACCGATGAGCGTGCACGCCGGGAGTGCGGCGAGGCTCCACCACGAGTCGACGAGGCCGAGTGCGGCCATCACCCCGAGGAAGCTGATGGCGTACAACTGCCCGCGGATCAACGCCCAGCCGATCTCGCCGGCGGCGACGTCGGCCGGGGTCATCGGAGTGGCGAGTGCGGCGTCGTAGATGCGGGCGTACTTGAGGCGGTGCAGCACGTTGCCCGTCGAGTCGAAGATCGCCCCGTTCATCGCGGACGAGGCCATCAGCGCAGGCGCGACGAACTGGTCGTAGGGGATCTCACGTCCGCCGAACGAGACGGTGCCGACGAGGTCGCCGAGCCCCGTGCGCATGCTCAACAGGTAGAAGAGCGGCTCGAAGAACCCGCTGACGATGATGATCCAGGCGCGCCTGTACTCGACGATGTGGCGTTCGATCATCCGGTGCGGCCGCCGGATCACCCACCCCGGGGGAACGATCCGCAGGGCCCCGCTGCCGGGACGAGTGGTGGAGGTGGCCGTCGCGCTCATGAGTACAACTTCGTGCGGAGACGGCGGATCGCGACGTATGCGCCGACTGCGATCCAGAGGCCGAGGTACGCGACGTGTCCGAGCTCGGCGAGGCCCGGCCAGTGTCCGGTCACCATCGTGCGCGAGACGGTGACTCCGTGCCAGAGGGGGAACACACGGGCCAGCCACTGCACCACCGTCGGGAGCTGGGAGAGCGGGTAGAACGCCCCGCCGAAAAGGAACAGCGGGATGATGACGAAGCGCTGGATCGTGGGGAACGAGCGGTCGGCCCTCGCTCGCACGCTGAAGGCCATGAGCGGCATGGCGAACGCACAGCCGACGAGCCCCGCGACGGGGACCACCCCGATGAGTCCCCACGACCGGGTGTCGGGGAACAGGGCGAGGGCGAGCGAGACGGCCGACGCGGCGATGAGGCACCGAACCGCCATCCAGGTCGCGTGACCCCACGCGATGTCGGAGGCCTCGAGCGAGGTGGCGGCGATCGCGTGGTAGTTGCGGTTCCAGGTGAGGGCACCCATCACCGGCCACATGCTCTCGAAGGCCCCCATCATCATTGCTGCAGAGATGATCAGGCCGGGAGCGACGAAGGCCGCGTACGGCAGTCCGCCGAGGGTGTCGGCAGAGGCCTGGTTGCGATCGACGAGCGCGCCGACGCCCACCCCGAGTCCGAGGAGATAAAGCAGCGGCTGCACGAACGAACTCGTGACGTTGAGTCGCCACATCCGCCGGAAGGCGGTGAAGTGCCAGGTGGCGACGCGGATCGCGCCGGGGGTCGACATCAGTCCACCAGGGTCCGGCCGGTGAGAGTGAGGAAGACGTCCTCGAGGCTGCTGCGTCGGACGAGGGCGCTCTCCGGCGCCGCCCCCCGGCGGTGTGCCTCGGCGAGAGCGGCCTCGCCGTCGTCGGCGTAGACCAGTACACGGTCGGGGAGGGTCTCGATGCGGCTGCCGATGCCCTGGAGGACCGAACCCTGCTGGTCGTTGGTGCCCGCCGCGAATCGCAGTTCGAGGACCTCGCGGGTGGAGTGAGCGCGGATGAGTTCCTGCGGCGAACCCTCGGCGACGATCAGTCCCTGGTCCATCACGACGAGACGGTCGCAGAGCTGCTCGGCCTCGTCCATGTAGTGGGTGGTGAGCACGAGCGTCACGCCCTGCTGCTTCAGCCGGTACAGGCGATCCCAGAGCACGTGCCGCGCCTGTGGGTCGAGGCCGGTGGTCGGCTCGTCGAGCAGCAGCAACTCGGGCTCGTTGATGAGCGAACGAGCGATACTCAACCGACGCTTCATGCCGCCGCTGAGGGTGTCGACGACGTCCTTGGCGCGGTCGGAGAGCTGGGCGAACTCGAGCAGTTCGGCAGCCCGACGCTTGGCCTCGGCGCGTGAGAGGTCGAAGAACCGTCCGTAGACCCAGAGGTTCTCGAACACCGTGAGCTCGGTGTCGAGCGTGTCGAGCTGCGGCACGACGCCGATGCGGGCCCGGATCCGGGCGCCCTGTGTCGTGGCGTCGAGCCCGAACAGCTCGAGCGAGCCCGACGACGGCTTCGACACGCACGCGATCATTCGCATCGTGCTGCTCTTGCCGGCACCGTTCGGACCGAGGAAGCCGAACACCTCGCCGGGCCGGACCTCGATGTCGATGCCCTTCACCGCTTGCACGTCGCCGAACGACTTGGTGAGTCGATGGGCGTGGACGGGGGCGGGGTTCTCGCTGGTCATGGCCACACGACGCTAGCCCCCGGAGAGCGTCGAGCCGAGGGAGCGTGACGGGTGACGCGAACCAGCACAGAGGGCTCGCACAGGACGTCGTGCGCGGAGTGTCTGGTGCCGAGCCGCGAGCCCGGCCTCTCGCACGAGAGCCACGGCGCGTGGACACGCCCGCGATCGATCAGCCGTACACCTTGTCAAAGCGCCATCGGCACGACTCCCGCCTCGTCGTAGGGTGCGCCCATGAGCGACCGCCAGCCACTCGCCCTCCTCAGCGTGTTCGACAAGACCGGCGTGGTCGAACTCGCCCGGGGCCTGCACTCGGCCGGATGGCGTCTCGTCTCCAGCGGTGGCACGGCCAAGGCGATCGCCGAGGCCGGTATCGAGGTGACCGACATTGCTGACCTCACCGGCCTGCCCGCCATCCTCGACCACCGTGTCGTGACACTCCACCCGAAGGTGCACGGTGGCCTGCTCGCCGACCCGACGAAGCCCGAGCACCGCTCCGACATGGAGGCTCACGGGATCGAGGCGATCGATCTCGTCGTGGTGAACCTCTATCCGTTCGACTCGAACCCGAGCATCGAACTGATCGACATCGGTGGTCCGGCGATGGTCCGTGCCGCAGCCAAGAACCACGCCCACGTCGGTGTGGTGGTGAACCCCTCCGACTACGAGGTCGTTCTCGCGGAGATCACGGCCAACGGTGCCCTGTCGGCCGCGACCCGCCGTCGGTTGGCGCGCGACGCGTTCGCCTCGATCGCTGCCTACGACGCCTCTATTGCGAACTGGTTCGACGCCATGCCCGACGATCCGGACGCGCTGCCGGCGGGCTTGCACCTCTCCCTCGAGCGTGCGCAGTCCCTCCGGTACGGGGAGAACCCGCACCAACGCGGTGCTCGCTACCGGCTGGCCGGCGCGACGAGTTGGTGGGACACCGCCGTGCAGTTGCAGGGCAAGGAACTCTCGTACCTCAACCTGTACGACACCGAGGCGGCCTGGCGACTGGTACAGCGGCTCGAGGGCCCGGCGTGCGTCATCGTCAAGCACGCCAACCCGTGCGGCGTCGCCCTCGGCCGCGACGTGCACGACGCCTACGTCCGCGCCAACGACTGCGATCCGGTGAGCGCCTTCGGTGGGATCGTCGCCGTCAACCGACCGGTCGATGCGGCGATGGCGGCAGCACTGGCCCCGGTGTTCACCGAGGTGCTCGTGGCGCCGGCCGTCGAACCGGCCGCCCGCGAGATCCTCGCCGCGAAGCCCAACCTGCGGGTGATCGAGGGTGAACCGCCGATGGGCTCACGGCTCGACGTGCGCGCCATCGACGGGGGCCTGCTGGTGCAGAACGTCGACGTCGTGTCGCCGCGGAGCGCCGCCTGGCGCGTCGTCACGCAGGTCCAGCCGACGGCCCCGCAGTGGACCGACCTCGAGATGCTCTGGACGGTGTGTGCCGCCGTCAGCAGCAATGCCATCGTGATCGGTCACGAAGGGCGTGCCCTCGGCATCGGTGCCGGCCAGCAGAACCGCCTCGATTCGGTGCGGATCGCGGCGGAACGGGCGGCCGGGCGAGCCGTGGGCGGGTGCTGCGCGAGCGATGCGTTCTTCCCGTTCCGCGACGGACTGGATGCGGCCGTCGCCGCCGGGGTCACCGCCGTGATCCAGCCCGGTGGGAGCGTCAAGGACGACGAGGTCATCGCCGCGGCGGACGAGCACGGCATTGCCATGGTCCTCACCGGCGAGCGGCACTTCCGGCACTGACACCGTCACCGTCTCCGGCATCGCGGCCCCGCCGGTCGGGCCGCTCCGTAGGGACCGCTCCGCCCGCTCGCGCCTATGGTCTCGGCCATGAAGAACTTCAGCCAGATCTACGTCAACGGCCAGTGGACGGCCTCCACCGGCACCGGAACCCTCTCGGTCACCGACTCGGCGACCGAGGAGACCATCGCCACGATCCCCGAGGGCACCGCTGCCGACGTCGACGCAGCCGTGTCGGCCGCTCGCGCCGCCTTCCCGGCGTGGAGCGCCCTCTCGGCCGAGGAGCGCGCCGGCTACCTGATGAAGATCCACGCCGGTCTCGACGCCCGCACCGACGAACTCGCCGAGACGATCGCGAAGGAGGTCGGGATGCCGCTGATGCTCAGCAAGATCATCCAGGCCGGTCTCCCGAAGGCGAACTTCGCGATCGCCGCCCAGCTGCTCGGTTCGTACCCCTTCGAGGAGCAGGTGGGCAACAGCCTCGTCGTGCGCGAGGCCATCGGCGTCGTGGGCTGCATCACGCCCTGGAACTACCCGCTCCACCAGATCGCCCTGAAGGTCGCCCCGGCCCTCGCCGCCGGTAACACGGTCGTGTTGAAGCCGTCCGAGGTCGCCCCGATCAACGCCTTCATCCTCGCCGAGGTCATCCACGAGGCCGGTCTGCCGGCGGGTGTGTTCAACCTCGTCACGGGTGTGGGCCCGGTCGTGGGTGAGGCGATCGCCGCCCACGCCGACGTCGACATGGTGAGCTTCACCGGCAGCACCCGCGCCGGCAAGCGCGTGGCCGAGGTGGCCAGCCAGACCGTGAAGAAGGTCTCGCTCGAGCTCGGTGGCAAGAGCGCCAACGTGATCCTCCCCGACGCCGACATGGCCAAGGCCGTGGCCGACGGTGTCGGCAAGTGCTTCCTCAACAGCGGACAGACCTGCACGGCCCTCACTCGCATGTTGGTGCCGCGTGAGCGTCTCGCCGAGGTCGAGCAGATCGCTGCCGCCACCGCGGCCGCCTTCACGCCCGGCAACCCGTTCGACCAGTCGACCCGCCTCGGACCGCTCGTGTCGGCCGCCCAGCGCGACCGCGTGCGCGGCTTCATCCGCACGGGTGTGGAGGAGGGCGCGACCCTGATCGCCGGTGGCGCCGAGACCCCCGAGGGTCTCGAGCAGGGCTACTTCGTGGCCCCGACCGTGTTCAGCAACGTCTCGCGCGATATGACGATCGCCCGTGAGGAGATCTTCGGCCCGGTGCTGTCGATCATGCCGTACGACTCGGAGGAAGAGGCGATCGAGATCGCCAACGACACGATCTACGGTCTCGCCGGTGGCGTGTGGGCCGGCGACCAGGAGAAGGCCAAGGCTGTTGCCCGTCGCCTCCGCGCCGGTCAGGTCGAGGTCAACGGCGGTGCCTTCAACGTGATGGCCCCGTTCGGCGGCTACAAGCAGAGCGGTCTCGGTCGTGAGGCCGGCAAGTTCGGGCTCGAGGAGTTCCTCGAGGTCAAGGCGCTCCAGCTCTGATCCATCCACGCTGCGGGGTGTCCTGATCGGCGCCGGTCAGTGGGGGAGAATGGTCCTCCATGACCGACGACGCGGCCCCCGCAGCACAGCCTGCTGACACGCGTCCCGTACACCCCGCGTTGCGCGGGCGCGTGAGCCAGGCCCCGTACCTTCCGGGGCTCGACGGCCTGCGCGCCCTCGCCGTGATCGGGGTGATCCTCTATCACGCCGACCACTCGTGGTTGCCGGGTGGATTCCTCGGGGTCGAGGTCTTCTTCGTCATCTCGGGATACCTCATCACCCTGTTGCTGCTCGGCGAGCACGAGCGAGAGGGGCGGGTGGCCCTTCGTGCGTTCTGGATGCGGCGCGCCCGACGCCTGTTGCCGGCGTTGTTCGTGATGTTCGGAGCGCTCGCCGTCTTCATGGCCTTCTTCGATCGCCGGCCGATGGGGCAGACCCGCGGCGACTTCGTGGCGGGCCTGCTCTACGTGAGCAACTGGTTCCAGATCTGGGTCGGTGAGGGCTACACCGCGGCGGAATCGTTCGCGCCATTGCGGCACTTGTGGAGCCTGGCAGTGGAGGAGCAGTTCTACCTGGTGTGGCCAGTGGTGATGGCCGTGCTGCTGAAGTTCCGCGGGTCGAAGATCACGAGCACGGCCGTGTGGTTGCTGGCAGGAAGCATCCTCGTCACCGTCGCGATGGCACTGCTGTTCGTCGACGGCTCGGTGTACGTCGGCTCCGACGTCGTGACGGGTGCGCTGTCGTGTGGTGCGAGCGAGTCGCAGGGATACACACGACTCCTCGGTCGCTGCGTCAACGTCAACGAGGCCCTGTACCTGAGCACCATCACCCGCGCCGGGGGTCTGATGCTCGGAGCGGCCTTCGCGATGATCTGGCGTCCCTACGCCATCATGCGCAGCCCGATGGCCCGACGCGGTCATGCGGTCGACATCGTGGCCGTGCTCGCGATCCTCGTGCTCGGCGGGATGATGGCGCTGCTCCACCTCGCCGACCCGGCCGACGGCTCGTTCGACCCGCGGTTGTTCCGTGGCGGCTTCTTCGTCGTCGGCCTGTGCACGGTGGCCGTGGTGGCGGCGATCACCCACCGTCGGTCGTGGCTCGGCCGCTTCCTCGGGATGCGCCCGCTCCGTTGGCTCGGCACACGCAGTTACGGGCTGTACCTCTACCACTGGCCCGTGTACCAGGTGCTGCGCGAGCCGGGTGGTTCGTTGACGCTGGCCCAGTTCGGCATCGCCCTGCTCGTCGCCGTGCCGCTCACCGAACTCAGCTACCGGCTGGTGGAGTCACCGATCCGCCACGGCCGCCTGGGCGAGTGGTTCCGCGGGCAGCGTCCGGCGCGAACCAAGGCGGTGTTCCGTCGTCGTCGGCGAGTCGTGCTCGTCTCGCTCGTGGCGTCGGGTCTGCTCGGCTACTCGGGATACAGCATCGCGATGGCGGAGCAGCTCTGCATCGGCACGGTGACGTGCGCCAGCGAGCAGGGCCGTGAGGCCATCGAGGCTGCGGCGAGTTCGGTGCCCGACACGACCACGACCTCGACGGTGGTGCCCACCACCACGACCACCGAGCCCTCCGAGTTGCCGGGCCATCTCGACCGCGACCCGACGACCACGACGATCCCCGCCACCACGAGCACGTGGGAGCTGGGCCCCGAGGACCGCTACCCGCCTCTCGCCGTCGGCGAGTCGGTCATGCTCGGAGCGGCCGAGCAGTTGCAGGCGCTGGGGATCGTGGTCGACGCCGGTGTCAGCCGCCAGGGCACCAACATCGCCGAGGTCCTCGCCGAATGGGACGCCGCCGATCGCATCGGCCGCACGGTGGTGATCCAGACCGGCACGAACGGCCCGGTGAGCGACGCCACGCTCGACGAGATCATGCGCCACCTCCCGGACTCGACCGTCTTCAAGGTCGTGTTCCTCACCGTGCGGGCGCCGCGTTCGTGGATCGCCGACAACAACGAGCGGATCCGTGCCCTGCCCGACCGCTACCCGAACGTCGTGGTCGTCGACTGGGAGGCCGAGGCCGAGGAGATCCGCTCGCACCTGACGGGCAGCGACGGCGGGATCCACCTGTCGGACGACACGGCCAAGGAGTTCTACGCCGCCCTCGTCGCCGAGGCCGTCGATGGCCCCTGAGCACGTGTCGTGAGGCGGGCGGGTTCCGCGTCGGGCCGTTGTCGCCCATACTTGTGACTCGAATGGCCGCGCCGACC
>JBEBDM010000057.1:0-16075 GCA_041156905.1 Actinomycetota bacterium
TCACCGAGGATCACGAAGTCGGCGTTGGTGTACCGGAACTGCTGGCCGGGCGGGGACACCAGGGGCAGGGCGACGATCTGGCGGATGGCGTCGTGCCAGTCGGTGGCCCCCTCGTCGAAGAACAGGTCGCGGTGCTTGTCGAGTCCCGAGGTGTGCTGCAGCAACTGGCGCACGGTGATGCGCTCGAACGCCGGGTCGGAGGGTACGACGGGAGGCGCCCACTGGTCGAGCACGGGCTCGTCGAGTGCGACCCGGCCCTCGTCCACGAGTCGGAGGACGGCGAGGGTGACGACCAGCTTCGAGACACTGGCCACGCGGAAGCGCGCCGAGTTGGTGAGAGCGTCGCCACTGGCCGTCCGCCCCGCGCTCCAGGCGGCGATCGGGACACCGTTGCGGGCCACGGCGAACGTACTGCTCTCCTTGTCGAGCCGCAGCGCGGCCTGTGTGACGAGGAGGTCGACGACGGCCCGCTCCTCAGGGGTGATGTCGTCGGCGAGCAGGACGGGCGCCGTCCCCGGCACGGGTGGCCGGGCCTCGACGAGGACGGGCAGGCGGGGGAGTGTCGTGCTCGTCTCGGCAGCACTCGTCTCGGGGACGGGTTCGGTCGTGGTGCTCTCGGCCAGGGTCGTCGGCGCGACGTTCGTCGTGGTCGACGGATCAGACGCAGGTGCGACGGAGACCGTCGTGGAGCACGAGGCGAGGAGTGCGGCACCGGTGAGCAGCGCGAACCGGCGGATGCTCAGACCACCACGACCGGGGTGCCGATGGTGGCCCACTCCCAGATGAACTTCGCGTCCGCGGGTGCCTGACGCTGGCAGCCTCCACTCAGGCGCTGACCGAGTTCGGCCTCCGTCTGGTACGGCGAGTTGTCCTCACGGTGGAGCGGGATGGAGTGGAAGCCGATGGCGCCGCGCTCGGTCTTGAGCCAACGGACCATCAGCGGGAGGAAGGCCTTACCGTTCCAGGCCGTGCTGACCTCGCTGCGGCTGTACACCTGGTGGGTGCCGGGGAGTTCGTTGTTGTACTTGCTGCCCGAGACGAGCCACGAGCGGAGGATGCGGCCATCGTCGTCGACGGCCCACACGCGCTGGCCGGCCCGGGAGTACACGAGTCGGCGGCCGCTACCGGAGTCCTCCGGAAGGGGCGGTGCGTCGTCTCCGGCGCTGGCGACCGTGGAGAGCTTGTAGCCGAGCAGGTCGACGGCGCCCTCGGGCGGGACGGGGGTGCGGACCACGAGCGAGGCCTCGTCGGGCCAGACGCCGAGGGCGAGGCCGGTCTCTCGCCCGGCGATGCCGTCGACGTAGAGGTCCTTGTCGATCTGGAGCGTGCGCACGGCCGACTCGGTGGCACTGTCGTAGGTGCCCGACGCCGAGCCGGTGAGGTATCCGGCGGCGATGAGGGCTTCCTGCAGGCAGGTCACGCTCGCTCCGGTGTCACCGGGGTTCAGCGACCGCTCGGTGATGACGCAGCCGTCCTCGTTCTCGCCCTCGACCACGGGTTCGTCGGGGGTGGACGTCGCGTCGGTGGCCACGGTCGAGCCGGCGGCCGGATCGACCGTCGTGGTGGTGTCGCCGATCGCCACGGTGGCGCCACCGGCCAGGGTGGTCGTGGTCGCCACGGGCGCCAGCGTGCCAGCAGGAGCGGCCGAGCCTTCGTCGCCCGTCGCCCAGCCGAACGTCGCGATGCCGACGGCACTGATGCCGGCGACGACGGCGAGGGCTCGGATGTCGTGGCGGTGCATGGGAAGGGCGAGTCCGTGGGGGAGGAGGTGACGCGGCAAGCGGTCCGCGCCGGGGCTCAGGCTACCAATCGGGTCGATCGGCATCGGGTCACCCCGGAGGGCGTGCGTCACCCCGCGGGGTGGTTCAGAAGTCGACGTCGCGGTCGTCGAGGTACGACCGTCCCTCGACACAGTCGTCGCGGAGTGGACACCACCGACAGGCGACACCGACGCGCTTGACGGGTGGCCGGCCCTCGGCGACGAGTTCGACGTGTCGGGCGATGCCCTCGAGCGTGCGGGTCATCGCTGCCTCGAGGACGCCCTCGGTGACGTCCTCGGCGTCGGGTTCGCACGTGTCGAGGTAGTAGGTGACGAGCTTGCGTGGCGGGACGCCGCGACGCAGGGTCTCGACGAGTGCGTAGAACCGCAGGTCGTCGCGGTGGTGGGGTGAACGCATCCCGCTCTTGAGGTCGATGATCAGCAGACGGCTCTCGTCGCCCTCGGGCCGCCCGACGACGAGGTCGGCACGGCCGCCGATCTCGATCGTGCCGGGCGGATCCCACCGGATCGACGACTCGAGGATCGGGTGGGCGCTGGCGGGCAGGGGCGGGAAGTCCTGCATGAACTTCGTGGTGCGGTCGAGCGCCTTGCTGCGCAGTTCGGCCCTGTCGGCGTCGGTGATCCGCGCGACGTAATCGCCGCGCGAGCCGAACTGGTCGGCGAGGCGGGCCAGAGCGTCGTCGACCACGTCGGAGGGCGTCGGCACGCCACGCCAGTTCAGCAACAACTCGATGGCCTTGTGGGCGACGAAGCCGCTCGCCGTGGACGGGTTCCAGGCGAAGTCGTCGGGTGCCAGGTGGCGGACCTCGCAGCCGTGCACGTTGGCGAGCATCCCCTTGCTCACGAACAGCTTGGCCCCACCGAGGCGCGCGGAGAACTCGGCGACGGCCGCAGTGGCCTCGTCGAGGAGGCCCGCCACGAACTCGCCGTCGAAGACGAGCGGCTCGTCGCTGCGCCGCAGGAGGGCGAGGACCTTGCGCTGCGTCGGGGTGAGTTCGGTCATCGCCGCGACCCTACGGCAGCGGTCGGCAACCCCCTGACACCCTCCTGTCACGCTGCGGACATGACTTCCCGCCGACCCGAACCCGAACCGACCGCCCACACCATCACGCTCGACTTCGCGCAGGCGGCCCGGGCACTCGGTGGCGAGGCACGTCGGCGTGGGTTGGTGGTCCCCGGGTTCCGTTCCCCGCCCCGCATCGTCGGGGTCGACCGCTCCATCCGGCACCATCGCAACGGGGCCGTGGTGGCCGTGCGGGTCAAGGGTCGGCCGTTCGTGGCGGTGCTCGCCGACATGATCGAGGGAGTGGTGGCCGCCAACCACCTCAAGCCGCCGGAGGCCGATCGCCTCCGGAGCGAGTTGTGGGCGGCCGTGGTCCCCACTCCGGGCGAGGCCGAGGCCCCCGGCACGCGGGTGGCCTGACGTTCCCACGAGTTGTCCCGGCCTGAGGCTCCAGCCTGACGGGACGGCCTGATGGTCCGGGCGCCGGCCGGACAGCCACTCGCTAACCTTGCCTGACGGAACTTGGTTCAGGACACTCTGCGCAGTGCTCACTGGCCCACGCGGAGGAACCGACATGACCGAACAGCAGCCTCTCCCGCCCGGGTACTCGCTCGGAGCGATGACCGACGCCGACGTCGAGACCTTGATCTCGTGGGCCCGTGCGGAGGGCTGGAACCCCGGTGTCTCCGACGTGGGGATCATCCGTGCTGTCGACCCCGACGCGTTCATCGCCCTCCGCGACGGCGACGAACTCATCGGTGGTGGGGCGATCCTGCGGGTGGCGCCAACCCTGGGTTTCATGGGCTTGTTCATCGTGCGCCCCGATCGTCGGAGTCAGGGCCTCGGCAGGGTGCTCTGGCACCACCGCCGCGACCTGCTCCTCTCGCGACTCGAGCCGGGAGCCTCCATCGGGATGGACGGCGTCTACGCGATGGCCGACTTCTACGCCCGGGGCGGCTTTCGCACCGCCTACCGCGACATCCGCTACGAAGGCCCTGCCGCGGGAACGGTCGACCCCGACGTGGTCGGTCTTGATTCCCTCGACCGTGAGGAGATCTACCGACTCGATGCCGAGCTCCTCGGTGCCGATCGTCGTCAGATCCTCGAGCGCTGGATCACCGCACCCGGTGTCCGGGTCGCCGGGCTCCTCTCGGAGGGTCGTCTCGTCGCCTTCGGTGTCGTCCGGCCTGCGCACGTCGGCTATCGGTTCGGGCCGGTCCTCGCCGACGACGTCGACCTCGCCCGACGGGTGCTCTCCCACCTCATGGCCCCGATCGCCGGAGAGCAGGTCCAGCTCGACGTGCCGGAGGTCAACGTGCCCGGGATCACCCTCGCCCTCGGGCACGGCTGGCAGGAGGCGTTCGGGTGCGCTCGGATGTATCACGGACCTGCTCCCGACATCGACCCCCTCCGGGTGTTCGGCGTGACGTCGTTCGAGTTCGGCTGACCCGGCACCGCACCTCCCACGGGTGGGCCGAGCCTGAACTGAGTAACATCGCACCGTGTCCACCGTCGTCGTAGAACCCCCGGTCGCCGTACAGCGCTCGTCGTCGAGGCGCCGGGTCGGGATGCGCTGGAAACTCCTGATGGCCTTCGGGTTGTGCTTCACGGCGGTGTTCGTCGTGGTGGCCGTCTGGATCGTCCGCTTCACCACCGACACGGCGGCGTCGAGACTCCGGAGCACGTTGCTCGGTCTGTCGTCGGGTGCCGCCCAGACCATCGACGTCGAGAACTTCCGGGCCGTGATCGAGGACGTTCAGCCTCCGGTCGTGGGCGAGGTGTACCCCGACAACGCCGGAACCCTGGCCGGGACCACGGCGACCGCGGAGAGCGAGTGGCCCACCGACCCGCGTTACTGGGAGCACGTCAACGAACTCGTCCGCATCCGGAGCCTCGATCTTCAGGCGTCGCCCTACACCTATGCGGTCGACGACGACGGGAACCTGAGGTTCGTCGGCTCGTGGGGTGCGATCGGGTACCCGGTGGCGGGAGTCGACCCGCCCGACGGAGCGCGTCTGCTGCAACTCGTCGACGAGGTCGTGTCACCCGAGACGGCGGGCTACTTCTCCGACGGGCTGTCGACCCCGACGGAGCAGCCGTCGTACACCGATCAGTACGGCACCTGGATCTCGGCGTACACCCCGCTCTACGGGGACGACGGCTCCGTTGTCGGTGCCGTCGGGGTCGACTACGAGGCGTCGTACGTCGACGACGTGCGCAGCCGCTCGATCGCCATCCTCTACCCGGTGCTCGGCGTCTCCTACCTCGTCCTCGTGGTGTTGGTCGTGGTGCTCTCCGGGCGACTCACCCAGCGCCTCGCCCGGCTCTCGGCCGTCACCCAGCGAGTGGCAGCCGGTGAATACGACGTCGACCTGTCGAGTGCTGCCCACTCGCGGTGGAGCGACGAGATGACCGAACTCGCCGACTCGTTCCAGGTGATGACCGAGAAGGTCGGTACTCGTGAGCGCACCCTCGTGCGCGAGGTTGCCGTGTTGAAGGTCGAGATCGACCAGGCACGTCGCGAACGCGCCGTGGCCGAGATCGCGGAGACCGACTTCTTCGCCAACCTGACCGAGAAGGCCGCGGCGATGCGGGCCAAGGTGAAGGCCCACGCCGATGACGAGTGACCGGTTCGACGCCCTCGACGACCTGATCGCCGCTGCAGGTGCAGGAGCCGGGGAGTCGCCCGAGACACGACGGTTGCGTCGTGTCCGCTGGGAACGTGCCATCGGCGCCGCGTGCGCAGCGTTCGCCGTGGCCGGATTCCTGACCGAGGTCGTCGCCTCGTCGATCCTTGTCGCGGACAGCGGCCCCCGGGCGCTCGCGATCGTGTGGCCGGTGAGCGGAGTGGTGCTGCTCGTCCTGGCCCGCATCCAGGGAAGGTTCGTCGATCGTCATGCCCGGCTTCCCGTCCTCACCGGGCTGTGCATCGTCTACGCCGTGCTGTTCGGCCTCGTGCTCGCTCTCTTCGCCGGAGACGTGCCGACGGTGGTGCCGGCTGCTCTCGCCGCACTGCTCGGCGACCAGATGAACTTCCTCCTGCCCGTCGTGGTCGGCGCCCTCGCTGGCGACGTGTTCACCGCCGGTCAGGGCGCGAGCGTCTTCCCCCGTCTGGCCCGCTGGGGTCTCGGTGGTCAGGTGGCCGGCCTCCTGGTGGGCGCTGTGGCCCCGTTCCTGCTCGACCGGATCGATGCCACCACGTCGTGGCTTCTCGTCGCGCCTCCCTTGCTGTTGCTCGTCGTTGCTGCCGTCGTGCCGGGGATGCTCCGTGATGCATCGACCTCGGAGGGGCACCAACGCGCCGAGACCAGTTCCGAGTCGTTCCGTTCGACGCTGGAGTTCGTCCGCGAGCTTCCGGCCTTCCGCTGGTTGCTGCTCCTCTCGTTCTTCGCGATCGCCGCCGGCACTGCTCTGGAGTTCGGGTTCCTCGACGTCCTGCAGGCGGAGTACGCCGACGCTGCCGACCTTCAGGTGGTGTTCGCCGGCACTGCTCTCGTCGGCTTCGTGATCAGCGTGCTGCTGCAGTCGTTCGTGACCCCGCGCCTGCTCATGCGCGGAAGTGTCGGACGCGCGCTCGGCGCGCTCCCGCTGGTGACGGTGGTCGCGGCACTGGTGGCCGCTCTCGGAGGTGTGGCGGGCCAGGTCTGGATCGTCGTGGTGGGCATCCTGCTGTGGCGTCTGCCGCGGTGGGGTCTTGACCCCGCAGCCCGCCACGCCGCCTACGCGACCCTTCCCGATGAACGCCGCGCCCGCGTGGCGCTGCTCCTCGACCTCGTGCCGACAGCAGTGGGTCAGGTGCTCGTGCCGGTGACCCTTGGTCTCGCCGTGCTCGTGAGCGGGAACTGGCTCGCACCGCTCGTGGCGGCAGCCGTCGCGGGCGTCGCCGTGGCGATGGCCCGCCGGGTGGATCGCACCTGGGACGACACCCAACTCTCCTATCGCCTGAAGCGGCGCAAGCGCATCGCCTAGGAGCGACGCGGTGAGCTGATCGCCGGTCGACGAGCCTCGTCACCGACGGCGGCCGCCACGAGCGGGTGATCGGCGGGGAGCGCGTAGTGATCGAGGAAGAAGGCTGCTGATCCGGCCTGACGGGCAGTCGGCTCGAGTGCCGCGATCTCGTCGTCGGTGAGACCGAACGGTGGCAGCCAGAGCAGGTAGATGTCGCGCAGGTGGAGCCCTTCGCGGGCCCAGTCCCAGCCCGAGCGCGGTTCGGCGTAGGGCATGTCGAACAGGTGTAGGCCGATGCCCTTCCAGAGCCGGACCTCGGCAGGGACGTTCGACTCGCCGATGAGGCCGAGGCCCGGGGTCGGGAGGCCGTGCGCAGCGAGGTCGTTCTCGAGATGGGCGAGGACGAGGGTCACCAGCCATGCCGAGAAGCTCGCACCGTCGATCCGGATGCTGCGCGCAGCACGGGTCAGCCCGACGAAGAGCACGATCCCGACCTTCCGGTGCAGGTTGCAGTCGAGGAGCATGATGCCGGCGGGCGTGCCGTCGATCGAGATGAACAACTGGTGGACGACGAGGTCGCCCCTGTCGCCGGGTGTCTCGGCGGCGCGCTGCAGTGCGGGCCGGAGATACGGGTAGTCGGAGAACATCTCGTCGTAGAGAGCGAGGAGATGATCGACTGCCGCGGGATCGGCGCCGCCGACGAGGTCATCGATGGTGATCGTCGCCCCACCATCGGCGAGGAGTTCCGCGTGTGCTGCGGTGTACGCCCTCAGACGCGCGGGATCGATGCGATCAGAGGTCACCGAGGAGGTCCTGCAACCGTGCCGAGGTACGGCGACCTCGTGCGGCGAGCGTGATGCGCCAGCGCGGCTCGCCGCCGAGTCCGGCGACACCCTCCGAGAGGACTTCCACGAACCCCCTGTCGGCGAGGTGGACGAGGCGTCGCTCGGCCTCGACGACGTCGGTGTCGATGGCGGCGGCGACCTGGGCGGTGGTGAGGGCTCCGCGACGGAGCAGCGCGCGCTGGACCGACCGGCTCTCGGCCGGCATCTCGAGGAGATCGAGCATCGAGCGGTCGGGGAGGGCGAGTAGGACGTCGCGTGACACGGAGATGCTCAGCTGAGCGTCCTCGATCTCGAACTCGTGGTTGTGGCCACCGGTGGTCCGGTCGGTGTCGAGGCCGTGCAGGTGGAGGGTGCCCGCGGAGTAGCCGATCTCGAGATCGGGGAAGCGGAACCCGACGAAGGTGCCCTCGAAACCGGAGTGCTCCCACCGCACCTCGTCGGTCGCGCAGACCTCGGTGTACGGGCGGTAGGGAGGTTCCTGGGCAGGCACGCTGCGGATCAGCACTCGGCGGAAGCGGCCGTCGAGACGCACGGCGACCACGGCGTCGGGTCCGTCGATGGCCCCGTCGATCGCCTTCATCACCTCGTCGCGTCCGGCGTCGCGGAGGCGGATCGTGGTGGGCTGTTCCATCGTGGTGAGCACGACGAAGGGGGTCCGTGCATCGAGGGAGGCCCGCTGTGCGATGCCGGTGTGGGGGACGTGCCACGGCTCGCCGTCGACCACGACGAGTTCACCGTCGAGGCGGTCGAGCGTCCCGAGTCCGTGGTCGCCGTTGCCCATCACCTCGGAGAGGGTGACGATCCCGTCGTACGCGCCGTCGAGGAGGACGTGGGCGAGTGAGAGCTGGAACGTGGTGTCGGCCGCGGTGCAGGTGTCGTGCACGCCGCGCTGTGAGCGGAGGGTGACGGCGGCGGCGAGCGCCGGGTCGAGGCCCACGTGCTAGCCGGCGTTGCGGCGGGAACGCAGGCGGGCCAGCAGCCCGGTGGGGGCGCTGAACGCCGTGTCGACCGGTGAGCCGGTGACGGCGAGGTACGCAGCATCGAAGTCGGGCGTCCCGACGCCGAACGCGCGGGCGATGGACGTCGACTTGTTCACGGGCATCTCGTGCCGGAGTGCGAGTTGGTGCAGCACCTCGGCGCGGAGTTCGAGGTTCTCGGGGACGAGGACCGACCAGTGGGACGAGTTCGCCTCGAGCGAGCGGACAGGACCGTTCGAGGCGTGGCGGCGGGCGTTGCGGAACGACTCGACGAACGCTGCGTCGGCCTCACCGGGGAGGTCGCGGCGCATCAGCTCGGGGTCGGCCTCGACCATCGTCATCAGCGCCAGGCTGGTCTCGGGCATCGCAGAGGATGCAAGGGCCACACGCCGATCGCGGGAGCGCACGGCCTCCTGTTCGATGAGGTACACGAGTGCTCGAGCACGACGGACGCGCCCGAGCGCCCCGCTCTGGACCTCGTCCTTGCTGAACATCTCGTCGCTCACTGTGACCTTCCTCTCAACAGAACCGAGTATAGTTGGTCTACGTTCTGTCTGATCGTCTGAGCCACGCAGCCCGGGAGGCTTCGAAATGACCGCCATCGTCTCCGTCCACTCCTTCCGTGGCGGCACCGGTAAGAGCAACACGAGTGCCAACCTGGCCGCTCTTCTCGCCCAGAGCGGCAAGCGCGTCGCCGTGATCGACACCGACGTCCAGTCGCCGGGCATCCACGTGCTGTTCGGGTTCGACGAGAACATCGGTGGCCGGACCCTCAACGACTACCTGTACGGCGCCTGCGCGATCGAGGATGCGGCAATCGACGTGACCTCGAAGGTCGTCAACCCCGCCGCTGGTGGCGCGCTGTACCTCGTGCCGTCGAGCATCAAGGCCGGCGACATCGCCAAGGTGCTGCGTCAGGGCTACGACGTGGAGCTCCTCAACGAGGGCTTCCGTGCGATCTCCAAGAAGCTGCAGCTCGACGTGCTCCTCATCGACACCCACCCGGGTCTCAACGAGGAGACGCTCCTGTCGATCACGATCAGCGACACGCTGCTGCTCATCCTCCGCCCCGACAAGCAGGACTACCAGGGCACGGCGGTCACGGTCGACATCGCCCGTCGTCTCGACGTCCCGAACCTGCTGTTGCTCGTGAACAAGGTGCCGACGAACGTCGACCTCGCCTCGCTGGCCACCGAGGTGTCAGGCGCCTACGGCGCCACCGTCGCCGGTGTGCTCCCGCTCTCCGAGGAGATCGTGACCAACGCCTCGGGTGGCCTGTTCGCCCAGACCAGCCCCGATCACCCGTGGTCGAAGACCCTGGCCGGGGTCGCGGCGCAGCTGACCAGCTGACCCTCGGTCAGCCCCGTGTACACCGCATCGGCTCCGGCCACCGAGATCGGCGCCTCGTCGCTCGCGGCGACAGCCAAGGCCGTCGCGGTCGGTCACGGTGCGAACGGTGACATCGTCGGAGCAGCCGTTCGACTCCTCGCCGACGATGCGCGGGCCAGGTGTCGCGCCTCCGCAGCCTCGGCCACGCTGACGATCGAGATCGCCGTCGACGGGACCGAACTGGTGCTGACCGTGCGCGACCCCGGCGAGCCGGTGTCGCGGGTGGCCCCCGCTGTTCTCGGACTCGCCGAACAGGGTGCGCTGACGGCGTGCGAGGCGCGCAGCGGCATCGAGGGGAACCACTGCGAGGTGCGGGTCCCCCTCCCGTCGCACTCCCGCGTGATGTCGGACGGGGTGGAGGTCGGCCCCGAAGCGGACGTCGTGCTGTCGTCGGCTCCGGTGACGATGCGTCCGACCGAGCCGGGCGATGCGGCCTCCTTCGTCCGTTGTCTGTACCGCTGCTACGGCTGGACCTATCCGGGCACCGACTTCTACTACCCCGATCGTGTCGCCGCAGCGTTCGCCAGCGGGCGACGGATCGGTGAGGTGGCGCTCGACCCCGACGGCGAGGTCGTGGCGCACTGGGGCGCGCTGATGGTCACCGATGGCCTGGCGGAAACCGGAGCGGCGTTCACCGACCCCCGGTTCCGCAAGCGCGGGATCGTCAACGAGCTCGGTGACCGTCTCCTTCGTCGCCTCGTCGAGTCGGGAGTCCGCGGGCGTCTACGCGAGCCGGTGGTCACGCACACGGCGACACAGCAGATCGCCCTCCGCGAGGGTGCTCACCTCGTCGGCTTCCTCGTGTCGTTCCTCAACCCGATCGAGCAGATCGGGATCACCGACGGCGTCCAGGCCGAACGCTTGTCGATGACGGTGATGTGGAGTCCCCTCGCGGAGATGACCCCGTCGACGGTGTGGATCCCGCCCGCCTACGAGCCGATCGTGCGGGCGGTGCTCGAACCGACCGACTGGCCGATCGAGGTGGGCGAACTGCGTGGTGTCCCGGACGTGTCGGAGCAGACGAGGCTCAGCACCTCGTTCGAGGCGCACAACCGCGTGGGCGAGATCCGGGTGGAGGTCGTCGGCGCCGATCTCGTCGATGCCGTGGATGATGCGCTCTCCGGTCTGCAGCGGGCCGGTGCGGAGGCGATCCGCGTCGCCCTCCCCGCAGCCCAGCAGGCACTCGCTCGTCAGGGCGCTGGTCTGGTCTCTCTCGGCCTCGCGTTCGCCATGTTCGTTCCCGACGACGGCGTCTCGGGTGACACCCTCACCCTCCAGTGGCTCCGTGATGCCGAGGTCTCGACCGACGGGTGGAAGCTGGCGAGCAGCCACGTCGAGCGGATCGCGACGATGATCGTCGACCAACTCCGGGAAGGTGCCGCGTCCGAGGTGAGGCTCCGCCGCCGCGAGGCGCGCCGGCAGCAGCTCTTCGCGTCGCTGCCGGGCGGGGACGCCTGAGTCGTCTGGGATCGCGTCCTGACCGGGGAGAGCACTACGGTGGGGGCGTGGTGACGACCCGGAAAACGCCCGCGCCCCCGCGCAAGCGGGCCGCGACGGCGAAGAGTTCGACGACGAAGAGTGGTTCGTCGACGAAGCGCGCCTCGTCGTCAGGCGTCGCCTCCCGGGGAGGGCGCGATGCGCTCGTCGAGGCCGTGCTCGCGGAACTGTCGGAGAAGGGCCCGGCGAACATCTTCCCGAATGACATCAGCGTCGCTCTCGGACTCTCCAAGTCGCTGGTCAACTTCCACTTCGGTGGTCGTGACGGGCTGATCGCGGAGGCCATGGCCCTCGGGTACGAGCGTTACGTCGACACGGTGTGGGCGGCAGCGCAGGCAGCGGGCGATGATCCCGTGGCGCGACTCATGGCCTGGATCGATGCGCAGTACGAGTGGACCATCGCGAACGCCGGTCTCGCGGCGGCCCTCAACTTCCCGCTCGAGGCTGCAGCGCTCGACGGCGAGCAGAACCCCGAGCTCGCAGCACGTATGGCGGCGACGGGCTCGCGCAGCTTGGAGAACACCCGCCGCCTCGTCCACGACGCCCACGTCGCCGTGCGTCGCAAGGGGCGGTCGGTGGAGCCCGACCCGGTCCGCGTGGGTCTCGATGCCGGCCTCATCGGTTGGATGACCCTCGGGATGTCGGTGTTCGTGGCCGGCCGTCACCTTCCCACCCGCAACGCCTTCGAGCGGCAGTACACCGAGATCGCTCGGCAGCGGATGAAGGACACGGTCCTGGAGATGCTCCGCCGCTGATCCGGGGGTGGTGAGCCGGCGCGTGCGGGGCGCTGCGCGACGGGCGGCGGTCTAGCCTCTGGTGGGCGCGACCCGCCCGGGTGGTGGAACTGGCAGACACGGGGGGCTTAAACCCCCCTTCCCCGTGAGGGGAGTGAGGGTTCGAAACCCTCCCCGGGCACCAACCCAGTTGGTCAGTCGAGACGGATGGTCTCGGCGATGCTCGAGCCGCCGATGGTCTCGAGCAGGTGAGCTCCTTGGAACCCGTGGTTCTCGAGGTCGGCGAAGGCGTTCACGATCCGGTACAGCGTGGGGAGTTCGTCCCACGTGGTGTGCCGGAACGCGAACTCGCCCGTGCCCACCTCGAAGTTCGTGATGGTCATGTTCTGGCGCATCACGTCGTTCGGCGAGAGCGTGACGTACTCGACGTCGGCCTCGCCCCAGTCGCCGGTGCGCGGGATGTACTTGTACGAGAGCATCCCGTGGTGCTCCGGGTCGACCTTCGGGCGCGTGACACCGGGGATCGGCGTGAGACCGGTGACGCTCAGGTCCATGAACGGTGTGTCGAGCCAGCTGAGGCGCACGGAGCGGCGCTCGTCCACGAACCGCGGCTCGGGGATCTCGCAGTAGAGCTTGTTGTGGCCGAGCTCCTCGCGGCCGCTGAGGATCGGGTCGCACAGGTTCTCCCACCGCACCAACACGAGGGTTCCGTTCACCGGTCCGCTCTTGGCGTGGTACGTCACCTCGAACTTGACGTCGCAGAGGTTGTAGCCGCGTCCGGCGAGCCAGCCGATCTCGGTCATGTAGTTCAGTTCGACCGTCACCACCGGTGCACCGCGCAGTTCGAAGCGGTCGGGGAGCATCGCCGTGAGCTGGTCGGCGTTGGTGAGCATGCGCACACCGAGCATCCGCATCCGGGGTGTCGTGCGGAAGTCGAAGTCGCGACCCTCGGGCCACTCTCGGGGGCCGGGCATCGGGCCGAAGAAGACCGGCATCCGGTAGAAGCGTCCGCGCTGGGGCTGGAACGGCATGGAGGTCCTCCTGGCGTGACCGGGGCGGCCCCGGGTCTGACTTGTCCAGCGTACAAGACTCGTCGTGCCGGCCGTGACGTCGCTACTGTCCGCGGAGACGGACCGGGGAGGCCCCGGTGTTCGGGAGGGAGACCCCATGGTGGCGCCGACGGCGATCAGGGCGACGGCCACTCACCCCTTCGCGGGACGCGACGTTCCGTGGTTGCTCGGGGTCCAGGCGCAGGCCCGACCCGACCACGCCTTCATCGTGTGGGAGCCCTTCGACGGTGCGGTGCCCGGTCGGCGCCGCTGGACCTACTCGGAGTTCGCCGCCGACGTGGCCGCCTTCGCCGGTGCCCTCGCCGCTCGTGGCGTCGGCCCCGGCCAGCGGGTGCTCATCCACCTCGGCAACTGTCCCGAGTTCCTGATCGCGTGGTTCGCCTGCTCGCACCTCGGAGCGGTCGCGGTGACGACCAACACCCGCTCGATGGCGAGCGAACTCGAGTACTTCGCCACGCACTCACGTGTGGTGGGCGTCGTCACCCAGCCGGGCCTCCTCGACGTCGTGACGACCTGTGGTGCGGAGTTCGGCTTCGTGATCGTGACCGACACCGACCTCGGTCAGCCGGCCAGCGCGACGACCGGTGAGTCGTTCGATGCGGTACTCGCCGAGGGGTCGGCGCTCGAGCCGCTCCCGCCCCACCGATCCGACGCGCTCGCCCCGAACAGCGTCCAGTACACGAGTGGCACCACGGCGCGACCGAAGGGCGTCGTGTGGACGCACGCCAACGCGCTCTGGGGTGCGAAGACCGGGGCCGCGTTGCTCGAACTCACCGGCGACGACGTGACGATCGCGTTCCTTCCCTTGTTCCACACCAATGCCCTCAGCTACTCGATGCTCAGCACCCTGTGGTCGGGTGGGACCCTCGTCATCCAGCCGAAGTTCTCGGCGAGTCGCTACTGGGACGTGGTGGTGCGCAACGGCTGCACGTGGAGTTCGTCGATCCCGTTCATGCTCTGGGCGCTCATGGAGCAGCCGCGCCCCGAGTCGCACCGTCTGCGCTACTGGGGTCTCGGTGCTAGTGACCTGCCGGTGATCGAGAAGGCCTTCGGGATGCGCACCCTCGGCTGGTTCGGGATGACCGAGACCGTCACCCTCACGATGTTCAGCGAAGTCGGCAAGCCGGCACGGCGAGGAGCGATGGGCACGGTGGTCGCCGGCTACGAGGTCAAGGTCGTCGACGACGACGGTGCGCCGGTCGCGTTCGGTGAGAGCGGGTGGCTCAAGATCCGCGGGATCGCTGGTATCTCGCTGTTCCTCGAGTACCTCGACAACGAGGAGGCCACTGCGGCAGCGTTCGACGACGAGGGCTGGTTCGACACGGGCGACCTCGTCACCCCCTACGCCGACGGACACATCCGCTTCGACAACCGTGGCAAGGACATGCTGCGCGTCGGAGCGGAGAACGTCTCGGCCGCCGAGGTCGAGAGGGTCATCGCCACAGTGGCGGGTGTGCGCGAGTCGGCCGTGGTCGGTCGGCCCGACCGGATGCTCGACGAGGTACCGGTGGCGTTCGTGATCCTCGCTGGCGAGCCCGCCGATGGCCATGACGGCCTCGCGCAGCGGGTCATCGAGACCTGTGCCGCCCAGCTCGCAGCGTTCAAGGTGCCGCGCGAGGTGATCGTCGTCGACGAGTTCCCGCGGGTGACCCTCGAGAAGGTCGACAAGAAGACCCTCCGGGCCCGACTCGCCGAGGGCTGAACGTTCGTGGTGACCGGCCAGCCGATCAGCGGAAGAGGATGAGTGTCCCGGTGACGATGCCGACGGCGATGGTCCAGGTGACGACACCGAGTCCGCGCTTCAGCGCGACGTTCGGCCAGGTGCCACCAGAACGACCGAACACCTCGATGACCGCGAAGGCGGTGCTGGGAAGCAGCATTGGGATGAGAGCGGCACGCATCCGTTCGGGGCTGGCCCCTGGCCCGATGAGCGTGGCAGCGAGATAGGCGCCGAGCACGAGGAGGACGAAGAACTGAAGGTGCCCGCGCGGCGTCCACTTGTTGAGGGCCGTCGAGTTGGGGAAGTCGTCCTCCCACATCTTCAGCACCTTTGGTAGCGCCGTGAGCAGGACAGCACCGATGGTGATCGCGTTCAGCCCGAAGAACGGCTGGAGCAGCAACAGCAACAGGATCGCACTGGTGGCGATGGCGACACTCGTGACAGCGCGGCCGGGCGACGTCAGCTTGCCCGGCTGCACCATGGTCATTCGCTGCGGATAGAGGTGGGCAGCGAGGTCCTCCACGGCGAGCCGACCGAGGATTCCGAATCCGACGAACCAGCGCGTCGTGCTGACCTGCCCGGCGCTGATGAGTTCGAGGCCGGAGAGCCCGTTCAGTGCCTTGAGCATCGACCCGGCGGCGAAGGCGACGAACACGGGCATGATCACGTAGTCGAGGATGCGCTCCCATCGCTCGAACGAGTTCCCGGCCACGTAGCGACGCAGCGGTCGGATGACGTGGGCGAGCAGCGACACGGAGGAGAAGAGCAGGCCGAGCCCGAGCAGGGTGAGGAACTCGTGCCAGCCGATCGCGTCGCCGGTCAACAGGCCGATGGCGACCACGACGAGCCAGCCCACGGCCCCCGCGGCGGCGTCGAGGATGCCGAGGAGCATCAGGGCGAGGATGAATCCGAACGAGGGAGTGAGCGGGGAGTCGGTGCCGATGAATGCAGCGCACGCGCCGAGCACTGCGCCCACGGCCCACGTCACGAGGCCTGCCGAGCCGAACATCGCGCGGAGCCACGCGCCGTCGACGACGATGCGCGGGGCCATCTTCGACCACGTACCGAGCGGGCGGGGGACGTCGCGGCTGAGACGGTCGATGGTGGCAGTC
>JBEBDM010000058.1:0-4831 GCA_041156905.1 Actinomycetota bacterium
CCAGTACACGATCACCGGCTTCGACGCCTCGGCCCACGTCAGTGAGGAGACCGTCGGCGCTCGCACCGAGGCCCCGAAGGCCATCGTCCGGTCGATCTACATCTCGGCGATCGCGGCACTCGTGATGAACCTGGCCATGATCGCTGCGCTCCCGAAGAAGGGCGACACCGATGCGTATGCCGCCATCGCCTTCGGCAGCGAGGGCGACTACTTCCTCGTGAACGCCGCACCGCGTCTCATCTCGAGCGCCGTCGGTTCCGGTGCAGCGAAGCTCTTGGTGTTCATCGCCATCGTCGGCCAGTTCTTCTGCGGCCTCGCCTCGGTGACCGCCAACAGCCGCATGATCTACGCCTTCAGCCGAGACGGTGCCCTGCCCGGCTCGTCGATCTGGCACAAGATCAACAAGCGGACCCGTACGCCAACGAACTCGGTCTGGCTGGGCGTGACCCTCTCGGCGCTGGTCGGCCTGCTGTCGCTGTACCAGAAGGGTGGCTACTCGACGGCCTTCTTCGCCCTCACCGGTATTTGCGTGATCGGTCTGTACATCTCGTACGCCATCCCGATCTACCTGCGCCTGACCAACCCCGAGTTCGTGGTCGGCCCGTGGAACCTCAAGGGGCGTCACAAGATCGTGGGCTGGACGGCGCTCGTCTGGATCGCGTTCATCTCGGTCCTCTTCGTCGCCCCGCTGTTCTGGCCGTTCTGGCCGATCTGGGGTCCGGAGAACGAGTTCGCCCCGGGCTTCTTCCGGGTCAACAACTTCAACTTCACCGGCCCGCTGGTGCTCCTGTCGGCGATCTTCGTGCTCGCCTACTGGAAGCTCAGCGGCAAGAAGTGGTTCACCGGACCCAAGGTCCAGGGCACCAAGGAAGAACTGATGGCGATCGAGCGCGAGCTCGACGCCGTCGAGCACGGTCGCGCCGTCTGACCGTCGTTCTCCGGGAGGGGCCGTGGCGTGCGCGCCACGGCCCCTCTGCCGTTCCCGGCCTCGTGCCCGTCGCCACCGGCAGGGGCCGGGTGTCATAGTGGGCGTATGTCCGGATGCGTGCTCGCCATCGACCTCGGGACCGGCGGACCGAAGGTCGCGCTCGTCACTGCTGACGGCGCGACCCTCGGCTGGCGGAACCGCCCGGTGACGACGCGTCGGGTCGCCCACGACGGCTACGAGCAGGATCCCGACGAGATGTGGTGGGCGATCATCGCGGCCGCACGCGAGGTCCTCGCCGAGGTGGCCCACCCCACGGTCGTGGCCGTCGCCGTGACCAGTCAGTACATGAGCACCATCCCGGTGCGCTCTGACGGCCAACCCACCGGACCTTGCATCCTCTGGATGGACACACGGGGTGCACCGCACAGCCAGTCGTTGCTCACCGACGACTCGTTCGGTCTGTTCGTCGAGCGGCACGGGCTGATCCCTCTGCCGAGCGGCAACGACAACCTCGCCCACGCCCACGTGCTGGAGACCCGCCACCCCGAGGCGTTCGCTGCCGCTGAAGCGCTCGTCGAGCCGATGGACTACGTGGTGGGCCGGCTGACGGGCCACGTCTCGGTCACGCAGTCGACGGCGTTCGGTCAGATCGTGTGCGACAACCGAGTCTGGGACCACGCCGAGTACGACCCGGCCCTCGTCGCCGCCGGCCGACTCGAGCCCTCGAAGCTGGCACCGTTGCGTTCGATGCGCGGTCCGGCCGGTGAGCTCTCGACGGCGGTGGCCCACGAGCTGGGCCTCCCGTCGGGAGTGCCGGTGATGCCGGGCTCGATCGACTCGATCACGAGCGCGGTCGGATCGGGGGCGGTCTCGGCCGACCGCGCTGCGTTCGTGCTCGGCACCACGGCCGTGATGGTGACCCACGTCGACTCGTTCTGCGGGAACGTGCTCTCACTGCCCACCGTCCCGAGTCCGGTCCCGGGGCGCTGGTACGTGATGGCGGAGAACGGTCTCGGCGGCCGCGCGCTCGAGTGGGCCCAGGGGATGTTCGGCTTCGCGTCTGCCGCCGACGCCATTACCGCCGCCGCTGAGGTCGATCCGGGCTCGGAGGGACTGGTCTTCCTCCCGTGGCTGCTCGGCAGCATCGCCCCGTCACCGAACGACGACGTGCGTGCCGCCTTCGTCGGGCTCGGACTCGGCCACGACCGTCGGCACGCCGTGCGGTCGGTGCTCGAGGGAGTCGCGCTCAACCTGGCCTGGATGCTGCCGGTCGTCGAGGAGTTCACCGGTCATCGCTACGAGAGCCTCGCCTTCGGTGGCGGGGGAGCGCTCTCGCCGCTGTGGGGACAGGTGCTGGCCGACGCCACCGGGCGGCGCGTCGAGCGCCTCGCCGAACCCCGCGCCACCAACGCCCGCGGAGCGGCCTTCCTCGCGTTCGCCGACCTCGGCCTGCTCGACCTCGACGACGTGGCGGGCCTGCTTCGTGTCGACGAGACCCACGAGCCCGACCCCCGACACCGCGGCGTCATGGACCAGGCGCTCGAGACGCTCACGACCCTGCACCCGCAACTGTCCCTCCTCGCGGCCCGGCCGCGTCCCTGACTGGAGTCACCATGGGCCTGTACCCCTACGCCGACCGCTTCCCCGTCGTGCGCAACTTCCCCGAGAAGGGCCGACCGCGTGAGGAGATCCTCGCCGAGATCGAGGCGATGGCCACCGAGGAGGACAGCCCGTACCACGAGGGCCGGATCAGCGGCTCGATCTACTCGGGCGACGAGGAGCACTACGCCTTCCTGAACGAGGTGTTCGGCCACTACAGCCACGCGAACGTCCTGCAGCGCGACATGTACCCGAGCGCGACCCGCTTCGAGGGCGAGATCATCGCGATGGCCAAGGACCTCTTTCATGGCGAGGCGGTCGAGGGGGACACGGTGTGCGGTGTCCTCACCAGCGGTGGCACGGAGAGCCTGATGAACCCGTTGCTCGTGTACCGCGAGTGGGGTCGGGAGCGGGGGATCGACCGCCCCAACCTCGTGCTGCCGACCACCGCACACCCGGGTCTGATCAAGGGCTGCCACTACTTCGACATCGAGATGCGCCGGATCCCGGTCGGCCCCGACTTCGTGGCCGACGTCGCGGCGATGGCCGCCGCGATCGACGAGAACACGGTCGCGATGGCCGGGTCGGCCGGCGACTACGGGCACGGCCTCGTCGACCCGATCGCTGAGCTCGGTGCGCTCGCCGTCGACCGTGGGATCAACCTGCACGTCGACGGCTGCCTCGGCGGCTTCGTGCTGGGTTGGGGCGAGCAGGTCGGCGTCGACGTCCCGGTGTTCGACTTCCGTGTCCCCGGCGTGACCTCGCTCAGCGCGGACACCCACAAGTACGGCTTCGGGCTCAAGGGCAGCAGCGTGCTGCTCTACCGCACTCCCGAACTGCGCCGACTCCAGTACTTCATCGTCCCCGACTGGCCGGGTGGGCTCTACACCTCGCCGGGGATGAGCGGTTCACGCTCGGGTGGGATCATCGCCTCGGCGTGGGCGTCGATGGTGTCGCTCGGCAAGGAGGGCTACCGGGCGATCGCGTCCGACATCTTCCGGACGGCTGCCGAACTGGTGTCGATCATCGACGCCCAGGACGGGGTCGAGGTGATCGGCGACCCCCTGTTCAACGTGGCGTTCCGTGCCTCGGCCGACGAGGGACTCGACATCTTCCTCGTGAACGACGCCCTCGCCCGGAAGCGCTGGCGGCTCAACGGCCTGCAGGACCCGGCGGCCGTCCACTTCTGCATCACCCGCCCGAACACGGCCCCCGGGGTGATGGACCGGTTCCGTGACGACCTCGCCGAGGCCGTCCGGTACGCCCGTGAGCACAAGGGCGAGCGTCCGCGCAGTGGGGCGGTCTACGCCGGGGGAGTGGCCCGAGAGGCCGTGGCGGCGGGGATGGTCGGGTGGCTCGACGCCACCCAGGCGCTCCCGCCGGGCTGAGGTGCCGTCACGGGAGACCTCCGGCAGGGGAAACCCAAGGAAGTGCCCCACCATTTGTGAGTCCGTTCACGTGGCGTAGTAGCGTCGAATCCGATGTCCGACTTCTTGCGCGACTACCTCACCGTCGTCTGGTTCGCGGCGCTGGCCCTCCTCCTGGCAGGTCTCCTGCTGGGTATCGCTGCCGCCCTGCGCCCGTCACGACCCACACCCGAGAAGCTTCTCGCCTACGAGAGTGGCGTGAACCCGGTGGGCGACGGCTGGTCGCAGAGCCAGGTCCGCTACTACATCTTCGCCCTCCTCTTCGTCGTGTTCGACGTCGAGGCCGTGTTCATCTTCCCGTGGGCGACCCAGCTCGAGCGCTATGGCAGCTTCGGTCTGGTCGAGATGGGTATTTTCGTGTTCGTCCTGCTCCTTGGCCTCGTGTACGCGTGGCGCAAGGGCGTATTGCGCTGGGTGTGATCTCATGGGTCTGGTCGACAAGGGGCGTCTGCCCAAGCCACTGACGTCCCTGTTCAACATGGGTCGTTCCTACAGCCTCTGGGTGTACCAGTGGGGTCTCGCGTGCTGCGCGATCGAGATGGGTGCGGCCTTCGGCTCGCCCCGTTACGACGTGATGCGCCTCGGCGTCATCCCGCTGCCGGCCAGCCCCCGTCAGGCCGACCTCGTGGTCGTCTCGGGCACCGTCACCGACAAGATGGCACCGGCCGTGAAGCGTCTCTACGAGCAGATGCCCGAGCCGAAGTACGTGATCAGCATGGGTTCGTGCGCCAACTGCGGCGGCCCCTACTGGGACAGCTACTCCGTCACCAAGGGCGTCGACCAGATCATCCCGGTCGACATCTACGTGCCCGGCTGCCCGCCTCGCCCGGAGGCGCTGCTCGAGGGCGTCGTGCTGCTCCAGCAGCGCATCAAGAAC
>JBEBDM010000059.1:0-4510 GCA_041156905.1 Actinomycetota bacterium
GCGCCGCCGTAGCCACGATCGACCTGCCACGCCGTGAGCGCGCTGCGGGTCCGTTCGGTGAAGAGCTGGTCGGGCGTACCGACGTCGTAGCCAGCCGCCTGGAGGACGGTCTCGAGCTGCAGCACGTCGGGGCCGTCGGACCCGACGTCGAGGGTGCGATAGAACGCGAAGTCACCCGCGACCGCGACAGCGGTACGACCGTCGAGGGCGAAGAGCGGGTCGCCCTCGGCCACGGTGTCGCCGTCCTCGACCTCGATGCTGCTGACCTTCCCGTCGACGGGCAGGTTGATCGTCTGGGTCTCCTCGCGTCGCACTTCACCGTTGATGGTGAGCACGTCGTCGAGATCGCGGCGCTCCACCGGGCGCGGCGTGATGAGCAGCTCCCTCGTGGCGGTCTCGCTCGCCGTCATCCGGCCGATGACCACGGCCCCACCGACGAGCACCACCACTCCGACCGCTCCGGCCACCATCGCACTGCGTCGCATCCGTCTTCCCTTCGTGAAATCGGCTCGGTCGACCGTCATCGACGGTCGCCGGTCGTCGTGTCAGCCCAGTTCCTGCTCCGAGAGGCACTGGTTGATGTCTCGTTCGTCGAGGACGCCATCGGCGTTCTGGAAGACCGCCGGCTCGAGCAGACCGATCTCGCTCGTGTTGGTCTCGACCGTCCAGCCCTTGGCCTCGAGGCACTCCTGCAGGACCACGAAGACCTCGTTGCGCTGCTCGACCTGCTCGGGAGTCAGGTTGGCGCGGGTCGACTGGACCTCCTGTAGCACCGCCACGATGTCGGTACGTGCCGCACATGTGCCCACCGCATCGGCGTACGCCGGGTCCTGGTAGGCCGGGTTGTTCGGATTGGTGAGGTCGCCCTCGATCCCGTAGCCCTTGTCCTCGAGGCAGGCGCGGAACTTGCCGAAGGCCTCGAACAGACGGATCTCCGGCGGACGGTCGTCCGTGTTCTGCGGGACGGTCTCGCCGGCAGCATCGGTGCCGACGGTCGACCCGTCGGTCGAGTCGGTGGAATCGTCCGTCGCGACGGTGGAACCGGGGGGAAGGGTCGTACCCGACACGAGATCAGGGCGGGCCCCCGCGACGTCGTCAGGGTCCATCACCTGCACATCGTCCGCGGCACGGACGTAGGTCACCTCGTCGCCGCTGGAGCACGCCGACACCAAGGAGAGGGCGAGGAGGCTGGCGACGATGGTCCGGGCAGGAGCGATCACGGTCGGACACTAACCGTGACACCGTTGTGCCGACCGACCGAGCGCCACACCGGCCGATGGGAGGGCCGGAGCCCGGAGGGCGGCCGGGGTCAGCCCAGCCGGAGGGTGACGAGTTCGAACGGCGTGAGGGTCAGCGCGACGATCCCGTCGGCGGTGTCGAGCGACTCGAGTTCCTCCTCGAGGGCGTTGCAGCGTGCTGCATGCGTGATCCGGTGCGGCAGCCGGACGGTGACCGGCGAGCGGGCCCCGAGGGCTTCGTAGAGCCGGACCACGAGTTCGCCGCTGCCATCGTCGGCGCGCTTCACCGCACTGATCTGCACGCTCCCTTCCAGCGCCGCATCGAGCCGGAGCGGCGCGGTGGGAAGATCGGCACCGCTGGCCACGCGCCCCACGGCGCGCAGGGGAAGGTTGAGTCGCTCGCCCTCGCGCACGACGGAGGCAAGGCCCTCGGAACCTCCGGCGTGTGGCATCACCGAGATGGTGCAGTGATGCCGACCGTGGTCCTGCGTGGGGTCGGGATACTTGGCGGCACGCAGCAACGACACACGCACGCCGCCGTCCTGCACGCCGTGTCCGTACCGACCGTCGTTGAGGACCGCCACGCCAAAGCCGGGCTCGGAGAGATCGACCCACCGATGTGCGCACACCTCGAACTTGGCGGCGTCCCACGAGTTGCTCGCGTGCGTCGGACGCATCACGTGGCCGAACTGGATCTCGCACGCCGCTTCACGGGCCGTGACGTCGAGGGGCAGCATGAGCGAGAGCAGCTGCTCGTCCTCGTGCCAGTCGATGTCGAGAGCGATGTCGATGCGCGGGCTTCCTGCCCGCATGGTGACGTGCTCCACCAGCGTCGAGGCACCGAACGACCGCTCGACCCGAAGTGTTGCGACGAGAGGGCCGGTGTCGACGATCTGCACTGACCGCGCAGGGCCGAGCGGCAGGCCGAGCACGCGGGTCCACTCCTCGACGTCCCACGCGTCGTACTCGACGGGCTGGTCGGGCGCGAGTTCGAACTGCAGTGACCGACCGACCGGTAGTACCTCACGGGCGGCACGGATGTCGATGATCGAGAGAATGTCACCGTCGAGGTTCCATGCCATCGAGACGAACCCGTTGGTGAACGTGTGCTCGGTGACGACCACCTGGTCGGTGTTCGGCAAGGTCTCGTGCGCGGCGAGTGACGAACCGGGCACCTCGACGAGCGACGCGACCCGGCCGTCGTGGAGCAACTGGGTCCCCTGTTCTGCCGGATCGAGGAGGCCCGCGGGAGCCGACCAGACCTCGCGTCGCGCATCCGTCGCGCTGTTGGCGATGACGACGGCCCCGGTGCCCTCGTCGAGCGGCGCGCAACCCGCCTGCTCGGCTGCCCGGGCGATCAGCACCTCGCACGCCGACGCGATCCGGGCGTGCTCGCGCTCGGAGTCCTCGTAGACCCAGGCGATCGACGAGCCCGGGATGATGTCGTGGAACTGCTGGAGGAGGAGGTCCTTCCAGAGAGCGTCGAGCTCGGCGGCGACATCGTCGGGAACGGCACCCGACGAGGCCGTGGCCCACATCAGTTCGGCCTCACGCAGCAGGCCCTCGCAACGACGGTTACCGACCTTCGTCGCACTCTGGCTGGTGAGCGTGCCGCGGTGCATCTCGAAGTACAGCTCGCCCGACCACACCGGTACCGGAGCACCCGAGGCGACCTCCTCGTCGAGGCGCGCGAAGAACTCGTCGGTCGTGCCCATCGTGAGGCGCGGAGCACCGTCGAGATCGGCGAGGCGACGGCCACGCTCGATCATCTCGCGCGTCGGACCACCGCCACCGTTGCCGTGGCCGTACGGCATGAGGCTCCAGTCGCTCCAGCCGTGCTCCTTGAAGTTGCGCTCGCTGAACACCATCTCCTCGCCCACGACGGTGGCGTTGTACGTGTCGACCGGCGGGAAGTGGGTGAGCACACGCGAGCCATCGAGCCCCTCCCACCAGAACGTGCTGTGCGGGAAGCGGTTCTGCTTGTTCCAGCTGAGCTTCTGGGTGACGAAGCGCTCGCATCCCCCGGCGCGGTAGATCTGCGGCATCGATGCCGGGTAGCCGAACACGTCGGGGATCCACACCTCCGCACAGCGGACACCGAAGCGACTCTCGAAGTAGCGCTGGCCGTGGACGAGCTGACGCACGATCGACTCGCCGCTCGGGAGGTTCATGTCGGCCTCGACCCACATTCCACCGACCGGCTGCCACTGACCCGAGGCGACGCGTTCGCGGATGCGCTCGAACAGGGCCGGGTAGCGGTCCTCCATCCACTGGTACTGCACGGCCTGCGAGCAGACGAAGCGGTACTCCGGGTACGTGTCCATCATCCGCGTCGCCGACGCGAAGGTGCGGGCGCACTTGCGGACGGTCTCGCGCAACGGCCACAGCCACGCGCTGTCGATGTGCGCATGGCCGACACCGATGACGTGGTGCGCGCCGTCACGCGCATGCCGTTGCAGCGCAGGGGCGAGCAGGGCCCTTGCCCGCGGAGCGCCACTCGAGACATCGGTGGAGGTCGCGATCACGTCGAAGGCTCGCTCGAGTTCGCGCAGGAGACGCTGGCGTTGCTTGTCGGCGGCGGGGAGTGCCGTCATCAGACCGAGCAGCACCTCGATGTCGAGCAGCAGGTGGAACACCTCGTCGTCGCGCAGACCGAGGTGGGCATGGCGGAGGCGATAGAGAGGGGCCGTGCCCGCCGTGAGCAGCGAGCCGAGCGGACTGCGGCGCCCGTCCTGCGGGAACGCCGGATTGCTCGCCGCCTCGACCACGAGGGTCAGCGGGCCCGTGGGAGTGTCGGGCAACGGGACCGCCGTACGGCGCGGATGGATGCCCTGGAGCGGTGCGCCCCGACCATCGGCGCCGGGCAGCCAGACCAGCCCCTCGCTCTGGAAGCCCGCCGAGTCGGGATGGAAGCCGAGGTCGACCACGGCCTCGAGCGACGAGCCAGCCCATGCGGCGGGAACGTCGACACGGAACTCGAACCACGTGGTTCCCCACGGCCGACTCCAGTGGGTGCCGACATCGAAGGGCCGTCCCTCTGCCGCGAGCCCCGCCATCGCGTCCGCATATGCGACGGGCTCACCCGGCGTGTCCCAGGCGCGCACGGTCATCGGCACGGTGGCGCGGTACATGGCCGGCATCAGGCGCTGCATCAACTCGCGCCGGATGCGGCGCTCCACCAGGACTGAGTCGTCGTGCATGGGCCGAGCGTACGGCGCGGCTGTGCCTCGGGCGAGCGCCACGCACTACCGTCGGCCGAGATGGCCGAGCAC
>JBEBDM010000060.1:0-18531 GCA_041156905.1 Actinomycetota bacterium
TACGGCGACTACTTCCAGGGTGGCACCGGCGCCGACGCGATCAAGCAGCTCATCGCCTCGATCGACTTCGACGAGGAGGAGATCAAGCTCCGCGACGCCATCGACCACACGTCGAGCGGCCGCAAGCCGCTGAGCGCGCAGCGTCGCCAGAAGGCCATCAAGCGCCTCAAGATCGTCGCCTCGTTCAACCGTCGTGACGACCACGGTCGTCGCCTCAACGACCCGATGGCGATGATCCTCGACGTCGTGCCGGTGATCCCGCCGGAACTGCGTCCGATGGTCCAGCTCGAGGGTGGCCGTTTCGCCACCAGCGACCTCAACGACCTGTACCGCCGCGTCATCAACCGCAACAACCGTCTGAAGCGTCTGCTCGACCTCGGTGCGCCCGAGATCATCGTGAACAACGAGAAGCGCATGCTCCAGGAGGCCGTCGACGCCCTGTTCGACAACGGCCGTCGTGGCCGTCCGGTCCAGGGCCCGGGCAACCGTCCGCTGAAGTCGCTCTCCGACATGCTCAAGGGCAAGCAGGGCCGCTTCCGTCAGAACCTGCTCGGCAAGCGCGTCGACTACTCCGGCCGTTCGGTCATCGTGGCCGGTCCGACGCTCAAGCTGCACCAGTGCGGCCTGCCCAAGCTGATGGCTCTCGAGCTGTTCAAGCCGCACGTCATCCGTCGTCTCGACGAGCTGCAGCTGGCCCAGAACATCAAGTCGGCCAAGCGCATGGTCGAGCGCCGCAGCCCGAAGGTGTGGGACGTCCTCGAGGACGTCATCAAGGAGCACCCGGTCATGCTGAACCGTGCGCCAACGCTACACCGTCTCGGCATCCAGGCCTTCGAGCCCGTGCTCGTGGAGGGCAAGGCCCTCCAGATCCACCCGCTCGTCTGCACCGCCTTCAACGCCGACTTCGACGGCGACCAGATGGCCATCCACGTGCCGCTGAGCGCCGAGGCCCAGGCCGAGGCCCGCGTGCTGATGCTGAGCGCCAACAACATCCTGTCGCCGGCATCGGGTCGCCCGATCGTGACCCCGAGCCAGGACCTCATCATCGGTGGCTACTGGCTGACCTTCATGGACACCGACGCCCTCGGCTCCGGCCGCGTGTTCCGTCATAACTGGGAGATCGTCCGGGCCCTCGAGGAGCGTTCGCTGCACCTGCACGCGCCGATCAAGGTCCGCAAGGCCGAGACCCTGCCCGGTGGCCCGAGCACGCAGTACGAGACCACTGCTGGTCGCGTCCTGTTCGAGGAGACCCTGCCCGACGATTACGCCGAGCGCTTCGGTCACATCGACGCCACGGTCGCCAAGAAGGAGATGGGCGTCATCGTGGAGCGCCTCTCCGACCACTACGACAAGAGCGCGGTGGCCCAGGCCCTCGACTCGATGAAGAACCTCTGCTACCGCTACGCCTCGCAGAGCGGCATCACCGTCTCCATCGACGACGTCAAGACGCCGGTGGCCAAGGCGGCCATCCTCGAGGAGCACGAGGCTCGCGCCGACAAGGTCGAGACCCAGTTCCGCCGCGGCATCATCACCGACGGCGAGCGCCGCGAGCAGGAGCGCGCCATCTGGAGCGACGCGACCGCCAAGGTCCAGCAGGCCATGGTCGACGAGTTCAAGGCCCAGAAGTTCAACCCGATCGACATGATGGTCGGCTCGGGCGCCCGAGGGAACATGACCCAGATGCGCCAGATCGCCGGCATGCGTGGTCTCGTGGCCAACCCCCGAGGCGACATCATTCCGCGCCCGATCAAGAAGAACTTCCGTGAGGGCCTCGAGACCCTCGAGTACTTCATCGCCACGCCGGGTGCCCGTAAGGGTCTCGTCGACACCGCTCTGCGTACCGCCGACTCGGGTTACCTGACCCGTCGTCTCGTCGACGTCGCCCAGGAGCTCATCATCCGCGAGATCGACTGCGGCACGAACCTCGGCCTCTGGATCGATCACGTCGAGGCCGACACGGCCAACCGTCGTAGCTACCTCGAGACCAAGTTGTTCGGGCGTGCGCTGTCGCAGGACGTCGCTCTCTCGGACGGGTCGGTGATCCCGCGCAACACCATCGTGGGCGACATCGAGATGGAGACGCTGCGCGACGACGCCTCGGTCAACCGTGTCCGTGTCCGTTCGGTGCTCACCTGTGACGCCGAGCAGGGCGTGTGCGCCCTGTGCTACGGCCGTTCGCTGGCCACCGGCAAGAGCATCGAGCTCGGAGAGGCTGTTGGCGTCATCGCCGCCCAGTCGATCGGTGAGCCCGGTACCCAGCTGACCATGCGTACGTTCCACACGGGTGGCGTCGCCGGCAAGGACATCGCCGGCGGTCTGCCCCGCGTCGTGGAGCTCTTCGAGGCTCGTACGCCGCGCGGTTCGGCTCGTCTGGCCCCCGCATCCGGTGTCGTCCGTATCGGCGACGACGAGGGCAAGGGCATCCCGGTCATCGTGGTCGACGACCAGGGTGAGGAGCACACCATCCTGCTTCCCCCCGGCAGCCGTCCCAAGGTCGTCGACGGCCAGGACATCAAGGCCGGCGACCCGATCACCGACGGTCCCTTCGACCCGAAGGAGATCATGGAGATCAAGGGCATCCGCGAGACCCAGACCTACCTGGTCGAGGAAGTCCAGCGCGTGTACCGCGACCAGGGTGTGTCGATCCACGACAAGCACATCGAGTTGATCGTGCGTCAGATGACCCGTCGTATCGGCGTGCAGGAGCCCGGCGACACCGGCTTCCTGCCCGGTGAGCGGATCGATGCCAAGGTCTTCCGCGACACCAACCGCCGCATGGTGGAGGAGGGCCGCAAGCCCGCCGAGGGTCGCCCCGAGATCATGGGTATCACCAAGGCGTCGCTGGCCACCGAGTCGTGGCTGTCGGCTGCCTCGTTCCAGGAGACCACCCGCGTGCTCACCGAGGCCGCCATCGACGGCAAGGGCGACACGCTCCTCGGTCTCAAGGAGAACATCATCATCGGCAAGCTCATCCCGGCCGGTACGGGTATGAACCGCTACCGCGAGTTCGGGGTCGAGATCCCGGACTACGAGCCGATGGCCTACTTCTCGTCCTCGGACGACGATCCGGCCGAGATGCTCTCCACCCTTCACGGCACCTACAGCACCGACAGCGGCGACGCTGCCGGCGCCTAGGAGTCAGTTCATCCACCACTCGTGATGCAAGGAGGTTGCCGCCCTTCCGGCGGCACCCCTAGCATTACGAGGTCCTGTGCGCCGTCTGTGGCGTCGCAGCCTTCGCAAGCAGAGGTCGTTTCGTGCCCACCATCCAGCAGCTGGTCCGCCAGGGTCGCAGCACCAAGTTCTCCAAGACCAAGACGCCGGCCCTCAAGGGCTCGCCGCAGCGCCGTGGCGTGTGCACCCGCGTGTACACGAACACCCCGAAGAAGCCGAACTCGGCTCTTCGCAAGGTGGCCCGCGTGCGTCTGACCAGCGGTGTCGAGGTCACGGCGTACATCCCCGGCGAGGGTCACAACCTCCAGGAGCACAGCATCGTGCTGGTGCGCGGTGGTCGTGTCCGCGACCTCCCGGGTGTGCGCTACAAGATCATCCGCGGTGCTCTCGACGCTGCCGGTGTGAAGAACCGCAAGCAGGCCCGGAGCCGTTACGGCGCCAAGGCCGGCAAGTGAACCACTGAGAATCTCAGGAACGAGGAAGTTTCATGCCCCGCAAAGGTCCCGCCCCGCGTCGTGAGCTCATGCCCGACCCGATCTACCGCTCGCTGCTCGTCGCGCAGATCGTCAACAAGGTCATGCTCCACGGCAAGCGCTCGGTCGCCGAGAAGATCGTGTACGACGCGCTGAAGATCGTCGAGGAGAAGTCCGGCGCCGAGCCGATCGCCACCCTCAAGCGCGCTGTCGACAACATCCGCCCGCCCCTCGAGGTCCGCAGCCGCCGAGTCGGCGGTGCGACCTACCAGGTGCCGGTCGAGGTGCGTCCCCGTCGTGCCAACACCCTCGCCATCCGCTGGCTCGTCGACTACTCGCGGGCCCGCCGCGAGAAGACGATGGCCGAGTGCCTCGCCGGTGAGCTCCTCGATGCTGCCAACGGCCTCGGCGCGAGCATCAAGAAGCGCGACGACATGCAGAAGATGGCCGAGAGCAACAAGGCGTTCGCCCACTACCGCTGGTGAGCCGCCTGTCTCCCGAGACGACCGAACGACCCGCCCGCGAGGGCGGGTCGTTCCGCGTCCGGGCCCCGTTCGCTGTCCGTCGTTCCGTGCGTCCGTGGGTGGGTCAGGGAAGCGGACGCGACATGCAATACGACGAGTCGACACCGACGTAGTCGCCCCACGCGTCGCACGGGACGAACCCGAATCGTCGGTAGAGGTTGACGGCGGCCGTGAGGTACTCACCGGTCTCGAGGCGCAGTTCGCGGTAGCCGTCGGCCGTCGCTCCGTCGACGAGAGCCTGCAGGATCGCGGCGCCGAGACCAATGCCGCGCCGCTCGGGGTCGGCCCACATCCGCTTGATCTCCGCTGCGCTCCCGTCGATCCGTCGGTACGCCCCACACGCCACTGCCGTGTCGTCGATCAGTGCGACGAGGAAGGCGCCGTGACCGGGTGCGAACTCGTCGTGGTCGACGGTGAAGAAGTTGACGACCTCCGGTGCGCTCTCGGCCAGGAGTTCGGCATCGAGACGGGCGATCATCCGTCGCACGTCCGGGTCGTCGAGCGAGCGACGCTCGATCCGGAAGGAACTCACTCGGTGCTGCACTGCTTGCGCAGCCGCCGGGCGAGGCTGGTGGCGCCGAGTGCGGTGGCACCGTGCACGGTGAGGTGGCCCATCTTGCGTCCTGGCCGGGCCTCGGCCTTCCCGTACAGGTGGAGGTGGGCTGCTGGGTTCTGCAGCGCCATCTCCCAGTGGGGCTCTCCTCCGCTCCAGAGTTCGCCGAGCAGGTTGACCATCGCGACTCCCGGCACGCGCAGTTCGCCGCTGCCGAGCGCGAGTCCGCAGACGGCTCGCACCTGCTGCTCGAACTGGCTCGTGACGCAGGCATCGAGCGTGAAGTGTCCGGTGTTGTGCGGCCGGGGTGCGAGCTCGTTGACGAGTACGTCGTTGCCGACGACGAACATCTCGACCGCCATGACACCGACGAAGTCGAGTTCGCGCGCGATGTGGGTACAGAGTTCGGAGGCTGCGTCGGCCGCGCCAGCGGGGAGCGACGCGGGGACGTAGGTCGTGTCGAGGATGCCGTGCACGTGGTGGTTCTGCCCGACGGGGAAACACTCGACGCGGTCGTCGCTCGTACGGGCGAGCACCACCGACAGTTCACGGAGCAGGTTGAGCCGTTGCTCGAGGACACACGGCACCTGGCCCAACTCGTCCCACGCGTCGGCGACGTCGGCCATCGATGCGCAGCCGCGCTGACCCTTGCCGTCGTAGCCGAGCCGGGCGGTCTTGAGGATCGCCGGGAACGTGAGCGTGCTCGCCGCCGCGAGGTCGGCCTCGGTCTGGATCACTCTGTACGGCGCCACGTTGGCCCCGATGCGGGTGAGGAACTCCTTCTCGGCGACGCGGTCCTGGGTGATGCCGATCGCGGCTGGCGAGGGACGCACGACGGTCGTGTCGGCGATCGTCATGAGGGCGGATGCCGGGGCGTTCTCGAACTCGGTGGTGATCACTGCACAGGTCTCGGCCATCCGGGCAAGTGCGTCGGGGTCGTCGTAGGCCGACACGAGATGGACGTCGGCAATGGCGCCGGCGGGTGAGAGCGGATCTGGCTCGAGGACGGTCGTCCGGTAGCCCATCGTGCGTGCGGCCATCACGAAGTAGCGACCCAACTGCCCGCCTCCGAGGATGCCGAGCATGGCCGGCGGGAGGATCGGCTCGTGCGACGTGTCTCCCACGTCAGGCCTCGGGGCCGAGGTCGCTCGACGCGGCCTCGGCGCGACGACGGGCGCGGTAGGCATCGAGCGCCGTGGCGAGAGCGGGATCGTCGGCGGCGAGGATGGCGACGGCGAAGAGGGCGGCGTTCACTGCCCCGGCCTCACCGATGGCGAAGGTGGCCACGGGAACGCCGGCCGGCATCTGCACGATGCTGTAGAGGCTGTCCTGCCCGGAGAGATGCCGTGACGGCACGGGAACACCGAGCACCGGCACCGTGGTCTTGGCGGCGAGCATGCCCGGCAGGTGGGCGGCGCCGCCCGCCCCAGCGATGATCGCCCGAAGACCGTCGGACGCAGCCGCCTCGGCGAAGGCGAACATCTCGTCGGGCATCCGATGCGCCGACACGACCTTGGCCACGTGGGAGACACCGAACGACTCGAGCGTCTCGGCTGCCCGGCGCATCACCGGCCAGTCGCTCGACGAGCCCATGACGACGGCGACGAGGGGAGTGCTCACCTGCACAGTCTGGCCCACGGAAGGCGTCGTCGGGCGTTCCCGGCCGACCTGTACGGCTAGAGGGCCGCTCCGACCCGCTCACCGTCGATGACGGCCGAGTGGGCACGACGCGGTGCCACGCAGTCGCCCACGCGGTGGACGGCCACGCCCGCACGGCGCAGGTCGGAGTACAACCACTCGACCGGGCTCGGGGCGACGGCCAGCACCACCCAGTCGGGAGTGCGCGTCTGGTTGACGCCGGTCGGGTGGTGGAGGAGCGTCAGGGTCCCGTCGGCGTAGCCCATCGGCACGAGGTCGGTCGACTGCACGATCCCCTTGGCGTGCGCCCGCATCCACCAGTTCTCCATGTCGAGGGTGACACCGAGGTCCTGGCCGACGACCATGCCGTTGGTGACGATCTCGACCGAGCAGCCGCGGTCGGCGAGCACCTCGGCGACGGAGGTGGCGTGGTGGAAACCGAGTTCGTCGACGACCACCACGGAGTCGCCGGGGAGTGGTCCCTCGCCGGGTCCTGCCTCGAGCACCTCGCGTACGTCGAGTACCCGGGATGCGTCGCCGGGTACCCACCACGGACGCTGCGGCTCGGCACCGGTGGCGACGATGACGTGGTCGGGTCGGCGCTCCTCGACGAGGCCCGGCCAGACGTCGACCCCGTACTCGATGGTGACACCGAGGCGGGCGCACTCGTTGAGCTGGTTGCGGATCATGTCGCCGAATTCGGCGCGGTTCGGCACGCTGGCCGCCACGCGCACCTGGCCACCGGCCTGCGCCGAGCGCTCACAGACCGTGACCCGGTGGCCGTTGCGTGCAGCGGCGATCGCAGCCTGAAGGCCGGCCGGGCCGGCGCCCACGACGAGGACCGACTGCGGGCGGCTGGTGATGCGCACCTCGCCGACGCCCTGCGCCTCGCGGCCGGTGCGGGGATTCTCGATGCAGCCGAGCCAACGGTTGAGGCCCATCCGGCCGACGCACTCCTGGTTGCAGCTCAGGCACAGGCGGATGTCGTCGGTGGCCCCGGCGCGCGCCTTGGCGGCGAAGTCGGGGTCGGCGATCTGACCGCGTACGACGCCCACGAGGTCGCAGTGACCCTCGACGAGCGCCCGCTCGGCCTGGAGGGGGTCCTTGAAGCGTCCGACTCCCACGACCGGCAGGTCGATCGCCTTGCGGAACGCCGACGGGATGAACATCGCGTAGCCCGGCGGGATGTGCATCGAGGCCTCGATCATGTACAGGCTCGCTGTGGCGACACCGATCGAGGTGTTGATGTAGTCGACCTGTCCGGTGGCCTCGGCGATGCGAGCGACGGCGACGGCGTCGTCGATGGTGGTGCCACCGTCGATCAGTTCGTCACCGCAGAGTCGCACGCCCAGCGCGAGACGGTTGCCGATCACCTTGCGGACGGCAGCGACGATGTCGACGAGCAGGCGGGCCCGGTTCTCGACACTGCCGCCGTACTGGTCGGTGCGCCGGTTGGTGGCCGGGGAGAGGAACCCGCGCACGATCGAGGAGTGGCTGCACTGCAGTTCGATGCCGTCGAAGCCACCCTCTGCGCAGTGCTCGGCCACCAACGCGTACCCGGCGATGATCTCGTCGATCTCGGCGTGGGTCACGGCCTTGGGGACCTCGCGGAACAGCGGGTCGGCGACGGCGCTCGGCGCCCATACCGGTAGCCGTGAGTACATCGAGGAGGCCTGACCGCCGTTGTGGTTGATCTGGGCGAAGATCGGGACCCGGTGACGGTGGACGGCGTCGGTGATGGCCCGGTAGCCGGGGATCACGTCGCGGTGGAAGCCGTGGATCAGCTTCTCGTACGGCCAGTCGGTGGGATGCGTCGAGTGTTCCTCGGTGATGATCAGACCGGCACCGCCGGCGGCACGAGCGCCGTAGTAGGCCGCGTGCTGCTCGGTGGGCCGGCCGTCACGGGCGTAGTTGGTGAGGTGCGCGCTGAAGACGATGCGATTGCGCGTGCTGACCGGGCCGAGCTGCAGCGGGCTCCACAGGTACCGGTACGACATGGCCGAACCCTACCCAACGACCTGTGTCGTCAGCCTTTCCTGCGCAGGCCCCGCCGGACCGTGTTCCCGGCGGCCGAGGCCTTCTCTTTGGCCTTGTCGAGGGCTCGTTCGGCCCACGCGAACTCGGTGGCGAGGATGCCGAGGCCGAGCAGGATCACGATGATGCCGGGGCCGGGGAGGACGAGCATCGCCAGACCGGCGGCGACCACGACGACTCCGGCGACGAAGACGGCGATGCGCTTGGCGTTGCGGCCGATCCAGCGCATCCACTGGAGGGGGGAGTGCAGACGAGGAGACATGGGAATCGAGCCCTGACGGTACCCGCGGTATCGCGCGGGGCGCGCGCGGGGTCGCGTATCTTGTCCGCGTGGAGCAACTCGTCGGCAAGGTCGCGGTCATCACGGGTGGAGCGAGCGGGATCGGCCGTGCTCTCGCCCGGCGCTTCGCCGCCGAGGGCATGAAGGTCGTGCTGGCCGATGTCGACGAGGTCCGCATGCGCGAGACCGAGGCCGAGCTCGCCGAGGGGGGCGCCGAGGTCCTCCCGGTGGTGTGCGACACGTCGCTCGAGCCGTCGGTGCAGGAACTGGCACAGCGCACGCTCGAGCGGTTCGGTGCGGCCCACGTGCTGTGCAACAACGCCGGGGTCGTGGGCAAGGGCGACCCCTGGACCGGCCCGATGTCGGGCTGGGAGTGGGTCGTCGGCATCAACCTCTACGGCGTGATCCACGGCATCCGTGCGTTCCTGCCGATCATGCAGGAGCAGGGCGAGGGCCACATCGTGAACACGGCATCGCTCGCCGGTCTCGTCGCGGTTCCCGGAGCGGCGGCCTACAACGTCACCAAGACGGGTGTCGTCGCCCTCAGCGAGGGTCTGTTCATCGAGCTGAAGAATGCCGGCTCGCCGGTGGGTGTGAGCGCGCTGTGTCCGGCCTTCGTCCGCACCAACCTGATGGACGGCCAGCGCTGGCAGGAGCGCCTCGGTGCGGAGCCCGCCGACAGCCACAACCCGATGGTGCAGGTGGTCGACCAGATGCTGCGCGACGGTGTGGCGGGCGGGATCGACCCGTCGATCGTCGCCGACGAGGTCGTCGACGCGATCCGGACCCAGCGTTTCTGGATCCTCACCCACCCCGAGACGCGGCACCTCCCGGTGGAGCGCATGGAGCGTGCCGAGAAGCAGGAGAACCCTGCGTGACCGACGCCCGCCCGCGACGCGGCGGCACGCGTACCTCGGACTTCGGAGTGGGTAAGCGCGAGGGCCACGACTCGCGCCCCTTCTACGAGCGTTTCCAGCCGCCGGTGGTGAGCGCCGACGAGACCGTCGCCCCGCCGACGTTCGTCGACCGGATCATCGTCGGTGACGCCCGCGACATGTCGGCCGTCGCCGACAACTCGGTGGCGCTCGTCGTCACGTCGCCTCCGTACTTCGCCGGCAAGGCCTACGAGGCCGAGCTCGGCGAGGGACACATCCCGGCGACGTACGTCGAGTACCTGCAGATGCTGGCCGACGTGTTCCGCGAGTGCGCCCGTGTGCTGCAGCCGGGTGGTCGGATCGCCGTCAACGTGGCCAACCTCGGCCGACGCCCGTACCGCTCGCTCGCTGCGGACGTGACGGCGATCCTGCAGGACGAACTCCGCCTGTTGCTGCGCGGCGAGGTCGTCTGGGTCAAGCAGCGCGGTGCGGCGGGCAACTGCGCATGGGGGAGTTTCCAGCGACCCGCGAACCCGGTCCTGCGCGATCTCACCGAGCGAGTGATCATCGCCTCGAAAGGTCGCTTCGACCGTGCGATCGACGTGAAGAAGCGGGCGCGCGAGGAACTGCCGTCGGTGTCGACGATGAGCCGCGACGAGTTCATGGAGGCCACCCTCGACGTCTGGGAGATCCCTCCCGAGAGCGCGTCGCGGGTCGGTCACCCGGCTCCGTTCCCCGTCGCTCTTCCTGAACGTCTGATCCACATGAACACCTATGAGGGAGAGCTCGTCCTCGACCCGTTCATGGGCTCGGGGACGACGGCCGTGGCCGCGGTGCGGACGGGCCGCCACTTCGTCGGGTACGACACTGATCCCGGTTATGCGGCCGCGGCCTCCCGCCGGGCGTTGGCCGAGCGCGTCGCTGATCAGGTGCACCTCGGAGCCTCCGCAGGCCGCAAGGGTGATCCGCTGGTGGAGGGCTGGGCGGCCAAGGACCTCGCAATCCATCGACTCGAGTCGGCGGGCTACACCGCCATCGCCGATGGCGACCGCGTGGTGCCCGGGGTCGAGCCGACCCTCGTGGCCACCCACCCGTCGGGTCGGGTGGTGCGCATCGAGGTCGTGGGGGGCCGCACCAGTAATCGTCCCGGCGCGCAGCGTCTCGAGTACGTGTGGCGGGCGATCGCCAAGGCGGCGGTCAGCCACGAGGCCGATCCGCGCACGCCCTTCGTCGTTCTCACGATCGGCCAGCCGCAGGCGTCGACGGGCGGCAAGGCGATCGACGCGGTCACGGGCAAGGGGCGTCCGATCGCTGCCGTGCTCGACCTGCTCGACGACGCGGTGGTCGAGCGCCTCCGGTCGCTGGCCTGACTGATCGTGACAGGGGCTCTGGCTAGCCTCGGGCCCATGGCGTCGATCCCCGACCACGTGTTCGAACCCGCTCCCCAGGCCGTCGGCATGACGTGGGCGGGTGACTGCACCTTCGCCCGTTTCGACCGTCTCCGGCCGGGGGACTCGGCCGACATCGCCGTGCAGGGCGTGGCGTACGACCTCGGTGTCACCAACCGCCCCGGGTCGCGCTTCGGGCCGCGTGCGATCCGTGAGCAGAGCACGCTGTCGGGCGAGTTCGAGCGCAGCCTGTGGCCATGGCCCGACGGTGCCCTTCGTCCGTACCGGTGTGTCGACGCGGGTGACGTGACGTTCCCGCCGGGCTCGACCGACGTGATGCTCGAGGCCGTGCAGCGCCGGACCTCGGCACTCGTCGGAGCCGGGGTCGGGGTGGTGTCCCTCGGTGGCGACCACCTCGTGAGTCTCCCGTTGCTGCGGGCGCACGCCGAGCACTACGGGACGATGGCGCTCGTGCACTTCGACGCCCACAGCGACACCTGGGAGTACGGCGACGACGATCCGCTGCACCACGGGATGATGTTTCTCAAGGCTGCTCGCGAGGGGATCATCGAGCCGTCGCGTTCGGTGCAGGTCGGGATGCGCACCCCGAACGACACGATGGGGTTCCACGTGTACGACATGAACCGCGTGGTCGACATGACGATCTCGGAGATCGCCGACGTGATCCGCGTGACGGCGGGCGACATGCCGGTGTACCTGACCATCGACATCGACGCGCTCGATCCTGCCTTCGCACCCGGTACGGGGACGCCCGTGATCGGCGGTCTGACCACGGCCCAGTTGCGTGGCGTGCTCCGTCGTCTCCACGGCCTCGACGTGGTGGGCGCTGATCTCGTCGAGGTGGCACCGCACTACGAGGGACCGGCGCAGATCACCGCGCTGGCAGGAGCCACCCTTGCCCACGACGAGGTGTATCTCGTCGCCGGTGCGCCGCGCCGTAGTCGCTGACCGAGGCGGCCGTCAGGGCGCTGCCCGTCGTCAGTGGTGGGCGACGTAGAGGCCGGGTCGGCCGGCCACGAGGCGAGCCGTCATCCCGACGATGACGGCGGGTACGAACGAGTGCCAACCGAACTGCTCGACGGTGAGCACGATGCCGGTGGTCATGACGCTGGCCGCGGAGGCGAACGCGGCGGTGCTCGCCGTGGTGGCGAAGAGCATGCGGTCGGCGTTCAGACCACTGGCCCACGAGCCGCCGAGCGTCGCGCCCATGACGAACAACGGCAGCACCTCGCCGCCGACGAAGCCGGTGCCCAGCGCGATGGCGGTGAAGGCCATCTTGAGCAGAGGGTCGAACCAGTCGACCACTCCTCCCTCGAGGGCTCTGGTGAGCAACTCGCTCGAGAGGCCGAGGTGGTCGCGGCCGACGAGGCTGAGCAGGGCGAGTGTGGCGGCACCACCCACGGCAGCACGCAGCATCGGCTGGTGAAGATGCCGGGCCGCGTGATGACGGACCCCTTTGAGCATCGCCACGAAGAGACGGGCGACGAGGCCGACACCGATCCCGAGCAGGATCAGTTTCCACGGCAGCGCGAACGTCCAGTCGGGGGCGGCGAGTGTCGGATGCTCGAACCGGTAGCCGAGCCCGCGCACGACCAGCAGACCGGTGACGGCAGAGATCACCGAGGGCACGAGCGAACGCCACCGTCGATGCCGGTTGATCTGGCGGCAGAACACGATGCCGGTGATCGGGACGCCGAACACCGCACCCCACCCACCCGCGAGCGAGGCGGCGATCGCGATCCGCCGCTCCTCCGGGTGGAGGCGTAGGGCACGACCGGTGGTGTCGGTGACCGAGGCAGCCATCTGCAGTGCCGCACCCTCGCGGCCGACAGAGGCGCCGGCGAGATGGCCGACGGTCGCGCCGCCGAAGATGAACGGGGCCATACGCGTGGGGACACCATGGGTGAGCACGTTCGCCTGCTCGATGACGGCGGGGGTCCCGCCCTTGGCCCGCCCGCCCCAGTAGTGGTAGGCGCCGGCCACGACCGCGCCCGCGACGGGCAGCAGGACGACGAGTTCACCGTGCTCGACGCGCGTGCGGTTGGCCCAGTCGAGGGTGCGCAGGAACGCCCAGGAGACGAGGCCCGTGAGCGCGCCACCGACGAGCGACGCCAGCCACACGGCGCGACGGCGGTACGTCGCATCGGGAGTGCGCGGGGTGGCGACGAACCGGATCTCCATCGTCGTGAGGCTACTGATGTGCCGTCGCGGGGTCCGGATCGTCGGTGGCCCGCACCCGTCGACACCCCCTCCGTAGGATGGGAATGCGATGACCGACGACGGCCGACTCTTCCGTTTCGACGACCACCCCGATCCGTTCGGGCGCGGTGACACCGGTCTCGATCTTGGCGGTCTCAACCCCGACCAGCTCGATGCGGTCGTCCACGAGGGTGGGCCCCTGCTGGTCGTCGCTGGTGCGGGTTCGGGCAAGACGCGTGTTCTGACCCACCGGATCGCCCACCTCGTCCACGAGGGTGCCGCGCCGTCGCAGATCCTCGCGATCACCTTCACGAACAAGGCCGCCGACGAGATGAAGCACCGTGTCGCCGAGCTCGTCGGCCCACGGGTCAAGGCGATGTGGGTGTGCACCTTCCACTCGGCATGCGTCCGCATCCTGCGGGCCCACGGTGAGGCGCTCGGGTATCCGCGCAACTTCAGCATCTACGACCAGAGCGATGCGCAGCGGCTCGCGGGGTACGTGGTGCGCGACCTCGGTCTCGACTCGAAGCGGTTCCCACCGAAGGCCGCCCACGGTCAGGTGAGCCTCTGGAAGAACGAACTCGTCACTCCCGAACAGGCGGTGGCCAGAGCCTCGAACATCTTCGAACGCAAGCACGCCGACATCTACGCGGAGTATCAGGCGCGGTTGCGCAAGGCCGGGGCGATGGACTTCGACGACCTCCTCGTCAACACCGTCGAGTTGTTCCGCACCCACCCCGAGGTTCTCGCCCACTACCAGCAGCGCTTCCGACACGTCCTGATCGACGAGTACCAGGACACCAACATGGCGCAGAACGAGATCGCACTGCAGTTGGCGGCCGGCCACCAGCAGATCACGATCGTGGGTGACGGCGACCAGAGCGTGTACGGCTGGCGTGGGGCCGACGTCCGCAACATCGCCCAGTTCGAGGACGCGTTCGACGATGTCACGACGATCGTCCTCGACCAGAACTACCGCAGCACGCAGACGATCCTCGACGCAGCCAACGCCGTCATCTCGCACAACCCCGGCCGCAAGGACAAGCGGCTGTGGAGCGAGAAGGGCGACGGGTCGCGCATCATCCGCTACCACGCCGAGGACGAGGGTGATGAGGCGACATGGGTGGTGCGTGCGATGCGAACCCTCCACGAGGAGCGCCGGGCGATCTGGAAGGACATCGCCGTCCTGTACCGCACCAACGCCCAGAGCCGCGTGCTCGAGGAGGCGCTGATGCGTTTCGCCGTGCCGTACAAGGTGGTGGGTGGCACCAAGTTCTACGACCGTCGCGAGGTCAAGGACGCCATGGCGTACCTCAAGTCGGTGGTCAACCCGCTCGACGAGGTCAGCATCAAGCGGGTGCTCAACGTCCCCAAGCGCGGTGTGGGCGACGGGAGCGTGGCCAAGCTCGATGCCTTCGCCCAGGCGGAGGGCCTGTCGTTCATCGACGCGATGCGCCGTGCGGACGAGGCGGGTGTGAGCGGGCCGGCGGGCCGGGGCATCGCCTCGTTCCTCCGTGTGCTCGACGGTCTGGCCGAGTCGGTCGCCGATCCCGAACTCGGCCCCGGCGACCTGCTGCAGCAGGTGCTCGACGACAGCGGATACCTGTCCGAACTCGAGGCGGAGGAGTCGGTCGAGGCGGCGGGTCGGATCGAGAACCTCGGCGAGCTCGTCGGCTCGGCACGAGAGTTCACGGTGCTCGACGAGTTCCTCGAGCAGGTGGCGCTCGTGGCCGACACCGACGACATCGACGACGACGACCGTGTCGTGCTGATGACCCTGCACAGTGCGAAGGGGCTCGAGTACCCCGTCGTGTTCCTCATCGGCATGGAGGAAGGTGTGTTCCCCCACAGCCGCGCGCTCACCGAGCCCACCGAGATGGAGGAGGAACGTCGTCTGGCCTACGTGGGGATCACCCGCGCCCAGGACCACCTCTTCGTCAGTCATGCGTGGAGCCGTCAGTTGTTCGGCACCACGAACTACAACCCGCCGTCGCGCTTCCTCGACGAGGTCCCGGCGCACCTGATGGAGCAGCTCGGGACGGTGGGCGGTCGGCGTGGGGGCTCGTCGGGCTATCGGCGTCCGTCGCCCGGGTTCGGCGACGACGTGCCCGCCTACCGGCGCGGGCGTGCAGGCCGCGACGGGGACGACGACTCGAACGATCGTGGGCCCTCGCGTCGGGGTCCGAGCGTCAGCAGCTTCGACCCTGACGACGATCTCGACATGCACCGTGAACGAGTGGTCGAGGCCGCGATGAGGGCCGGCCAGCGCACTGGCCCGACGAACGCCCACGAGCTCGAACTCCAGGTGGGCGACGAGGTCGACCACCCCTCGTTCGGTGACGGGATCATCATCGAGATCAGGGGCTCCGGCGATCGCGCCGAGGCCACGATCCGCTTCCGCTCCGCGGGTACCAAGCACCTCGCTCTGGCATGGGCTCCCCTCACGCGGCTGCGTGGTTGAATGACGCCGTGAAGCTCCACCTCCACCATCACGACCCGGCCGTCCTGGCCAAGCGGCGGAAGTGGAGTCGGATGTGGGCCCTCATCGTGGTCGGGTGGTCGGTGCTCCGCACGATCATCGTCTGGGCCGCCGTCGGCGACTACGGCCTGAACCCGTGGATCTACCTCGCCATCGACCTCGTCTCGGCGAGCACCGATGCCGTCACGACACCCCGGATGGTGCTCTCCTTCGTCGATGGCAACTACCGCCGAGCGGCGGAGTGGGCCGCGATCTCCCTGGGTGCGTTCATCGTCCCCGACATCTACATCTTCGTCGGCACCCGTCAGTTGCCGGGTTCGATCGTGCTCGTGATCGTGGGGATCATCGCCGTCACCTTCATCGCCGCGGTGGTGGCCGTGATGCGCAAGGTCAAGGCGGCGACCCGCGAGCGAGAGGCCGCGGCGGCAGCGGACGAGGGAGCGACGCGGCCGGCGTGACAGAATGGTGGACATGAAGGCAGCCATCCTGTTCGAGAGCCTCACCGGCAACACGCGCAAGGCCGGTGAGTTGATCGCCGCCAACCTCCAGCAGGAGGGGTGGGGCATCACGGGAGTGTCTCCCGTCCGTCGGCCGGAGCTCGGCTCGATCCAGGAGGCCGACATCGTCGTGATCGGCACGTGGGTGCACGGCCTGTTCGTCGTCGGTCAGGCCCCGTGGGGTCTCGGGGCGATCGGCGGCCTCCCCGCGCTGCGCGGCAAGAAGGTCGCGACCTACTGCACCTTCGCCCTCAACCCCGGCTCGACGCTGGAGCGGATGGAGTCGGCGATCACCTCGGCGCTCGGCGCGGAGGTCGTGGGCGGGCTCGCGTTGCACCGCTCGAAGCTCGCGGCGCACACCGAGGAGTTCGCGGCACGTCTCGCCGCCCTCTGAACCCTCCGATCTCCGGCGTATGTGTGCCGGTTTCCGGCACGAATACGCCGGAGATCGTGTGGGTCGAGGTGGTGGGGGTCAGGACTCGGGGCGCAGGTCGAGTGTCAGCACGCCGGCCGCACTGACCTGGGGTGCCACGCCGCGGGGCGGGAGGGCGAGGTCGTCGGCCGTCAGGGTGCGACCGTCGCAGTCCTCGAAGGTCGACGTCGTCGGCACCACCACGATGGTGCAGGTCACGTCGCGGTCGGCGGGGTGGGCGAGGTGGATCGCGAAGCCGGCGTCGTCGGTCCAGGTGAGCACGATGCTGCCCTCGTCGCCGACGAGGTCCTGGAGCACGATCGGGCCGTCGTCGACGATGACCTCGGCGATCATCTCGGCGTTGCCCATCTCGTAGGTGTCAGGAGCGAGGTTGGCCGAGGTCTGGTCGCCGTTGCGGGAGATGACGGCAGCGACGCCCCACAGAGCGAGGGCGAGGAGGGCGAAGAACCCGATCCCCCCGGCGACCGGGACGACGGCTCGGGCGAAGGTCGACTGCAGACGGGGCGGGCGCATCGCCCTCCAGTGTGCCCTCCCCGGCCGGTGTCCGCACACCGGAGGAATTGAGAGAACAGGCGTCACGGTCGTAGGGTTCCACTTCGTGAAACGCACCTATCGCGTGGTGGTGGCCAAGCCAGGCCTCGATGGTCATGATCGTGGCGCCAAGACGATCACCCGCGCCCTGCGCGACCACGGCTTCGAGGTCATCTACACGGGCCTGCACCAGACCCCCGAGCAGATCGCCGAGACCGTCCTCCAGGAGGACGCGGATGCGGTGGGCCTGTCGCTGCTGAGCGGCGCCCACCTCACCCTGTTCCCGCGGGTGATGGCCGAGCTCGGCTCCCGCGATCTCGGTCACGTGATGGTCTTCGGCGGCGGCGTGATCCCCGACAGCGACGCTGCGGCATTGCGCGAGCAGGGTGTCTCGCAGATCTTCGGCCCGGGCAGCTCCCTCAAGGGGATCAGCGCCTGGCTCGAGACGGAACTGGACAAGAGAGAAGACGAGGCCTAGATGGACCTGTTCGAGTACCAGGGCAAGCAGTACTTCGCCCGTTTCGACATCCCGGTGAGCCCGGGCGACGTGGCGTACACCGTCGACGAGGCCGTGGCGGCTGCCGAGGCCGCCGGTTATCCGGTCGTGGTGAAGGCCCAGGTGCAGGTCGGTGGTCGTGGCAAGGCTGGCGGCATCAAGCTCGCCGACAACGCCGACGAGGTCCGCCTCCACGCCGGGAACATCCTCGGCATGGACATCAAGGGCCATGTCGTCAAGCGTGTGTGGGTCGAGCACGCCAGCGACATCGCCAAGGAGTACTACGCCTCGTACTCGCTCGATCGTGCGGCCAAGAAGCACCTCCTGATGCTCAGCGCCGAGGGTGGCGTCGAGATCGAGGCCGTGGCCGAGACCAACCCCGACGCGATCGTCATGTTGCACATCGACCCCGTGGTCGGACTGTCGCTGGCCGAGGCCCGTGAGGCCACGGTGCGCGCCCGCATCGATGCCGAGGCGGTCGACGGCGTCGCCGACATGCTCGTGAAGCTGTACCGCTGCTTCACCGAGGGCGACTGCGACCTCGCCGAGATCAACCCGCTGATCCTCAAGCCGACCGGTGAAGTGCACGCTCTCGACGCGAAGGTGACGCTCGACGAGAACGCCGAGTTCCGCCATCCCGAATGGGACTCGTTCCGCGGACTCACCGAGATGGACGAGCGCGAGAAGATGGCTGCCGAGAAGGGCCTGCAGTACATCGGCCTCGACGGAACGGTGGGCATCATCGCCAACGGCGCAGGTCTTGCGATGTCGACGCTCGACGTCGTGAACCAGGTGGGCGGTTCCGCCGCCAACTTCCTCGACATCGGCGGCGGCGCCAACGCCGACGTGATGGCGGCTGCGCTCGAGGTGATCAACTTCGACAAGGAAGTGAAGAGCATCTTCATCAACATCTTCGGCGGGATCACCCGTGGAGAG
>JBEBDM010000061.1:0-10635 GCA_041156905.1 Actinomycetota bacterium
GGCCGTCGAGATGCCGTTGCCGCGAAGGGTTCCGGTGTAGCGCTCGCTCCCTGCGCCGTTGTCGAGGAACCACGCACAACCGTCCGCGATGACGGCGTCCCACCCGTAGGTCTGGCCCTCCATCGTCCGGTAGGTCGCCCGGAACGAGTCGTCGAGGGTGAGGTTCGCTCCCTCCCGACGGACACGGAGGAGGCTGGTGTCGCCCACCGCGTAGATGTCGTCGCCGTCGGCCGAGAGACGGGCGATCGACCGCTCGGGTAGGACGAGACGGGCCACGGTCTCGAGGGTGCCAGGGGCGAGCAGGAGCAGCTCGGAGTCGTCGAGTCCGTCGCTGTCGGGTGCGGTCGGCCGCCGACCGGCGAAGTCCTTGGTCACGAGGTGACCGTCGGGCAGCACGACGAAGCTGTTGTACGGACGACGACGGGGCAGGGTCACCGAGTGCACGTCGGCGAGGTCGGACGAGAGTCGGTGTGCGTGCTGTCCGAACACGACGTACAGGCCGCCATCGGCGTGCGCAGCCATGCCTCCGGGCCATGTCGGACCGCCGGGTAGGTCGAGCGAGCGACGGACGGTCTCGAGCGTGAGCGGATCGATCTGCTCGACCCAACTGATGGCGTCCTCACCAGCGGCGTGACACAGCAGGTACACCTCACCCGGCTCACGCAGGACCACCATGGTCGAGGCGATCGCCATCCGGGAGGCCACCGAGAACGACTCGCCCGGACGAGCACCCAGTCCGGCCACCGACCGGCCGACCTGTTGCCGTCGCGCCCCGCCGTCCTCGGCCGGCCACGGCGAGGGCCAGAGTCCGTCAGGCCCGCCATCTGCATCACGTGCTGTCATCACGACTGACAGTACAGCCGCCTCGTCCGACCACCGGCACCAGACCTACGGTGTGCGCAGGTCGCGACGACCGCGACCGATCGCGAAGGGAGACCGTCATGCCCGCACCCTCGACCGCCGGCATCACCACCGAGCAGGCCGGCCTGGCCTTCCTCTCCGGGGACACGTTCAAGAACGAGGACTACTTCCACGCCTGCGCGGCCAAGCTCCGCGCCGAGGATCCGATCCACTGGGTCGAGCGCGATGACTTCAACCCCTTCTACGTCCTCACCAAGCACGCCGACGTGCTCGAGGTCGAGTTGCACAACAACCAGTTCCTCAACGCTCCGCGTGCCATCCTCGGCAACAAGGTCGGCGACGAGATGCGCGCCATGCAGGGGCACCTCGTCAAGTCGCTCGTGCAGATGGACGACCCGGAACACCGCGACCACCGCAACCTGACCTCCGACTGGTTCCTCCCGAAGAACCTCGCCCTCCTCGACGGCCGCCTTCAGGACCTCGCCCAGCGCTCCGTACAGCAGATGGTCGAGGCTGGCGGCACCATCGACTTCGCGAGCGTCGTGGCGATGCAGTACCCGCTCTACGTGATCCTCGCCATCCTCGGGCTTCCCGAGGACGACTACCCGCGCATGCTGCGCCTCACCCAGGAGTTGTTCGGCGCGGAGGACGACGAGTTCAAGCGTGACGACGACGCCCTCGCGGGTCTGATCCAGACCGTCGCCGACTTCGTCGCCTACTTCGACGGCATCACCGCCGACCGCAAGGCGACACCGACCGGCGACCTCTCCTCGGTCATCGCCAACGGCATCGTCAACGGCGAACCGATCGGCCACAAGGAGCAGCTCGGCTACTACATCATCGCCGCGACCGCCGGACACGACACGACGTCGAACTCGATGGCCGGTGGGCTGAAGGCGCTGATCGAGCATCCCGAACAGCTCCGACGTCTCCAGGCCGACCCATCGCTGATGGCCACCGCCGTCGACGAGATGATCCGCTGGACCTCACCCGTCAAGCACTTCATGCGCACCGCCACGGAGGACTACGACCTCAGCGGGACGACCATCAAGGCCGGACAGGACGTGCTCCTCAGTTACTGGTCGGCCAACCGCGACGAGGACGTGTTCACCGACCCGTTCTCGTTCGACGTCGGCCGCAGCCCGAACAAGCACCTGGCCTTCGGTTTCGGCGTGCACTACTGCCTCGGGGCGATGCTGGCCCGCATGGAGATGAAGGCCCTCTTCGGGGCGCTCCTCCCGCGCCTCGAGCACGTCGAGATGGCGGGTGACGCCGAGTACACGAAGTCGACCTTCGTGAGCGGCGTCAAGCACCTGCCGATCAGTTACCGCATGCGCTGAGTCGCATCCTCGACCCACGCCCACAACTCCTCGCGACGCGCGGGAGTGTCGCTGCGACGCGTCCTCGAGAGCCGGTGGGTCGGACGGATCGCACGGTCACACCAGAAGCCACCCGAAGAGGATGCCGCCTCCGGCGACGCCGCGAGCCAGACGACGGTGTCGGCGCCTTCGGCAGCCGAACGCAGGAGAGGACCCACCACTCGACGGAACGCGGGGAGCGAGGTCCTCACGCCCGGCGTGTCGGCCCAACCCGGATGCATGGCGTGGAAGACCACGTCGTTCGGGTCGGTGCGCTGCGCCCACATCTCGTTGAGCACCACCTGGGCCCGCTTGGCCCGCGCGTACTGCTCGCTCCCGCCGTAGTCGGCACCCATCTCGATGTCGGTGACACGCAGCGGCGAGGCGTACATCCCGCCCGACGACACGGTGACGACCCGGCCCGGGTGTGCGGCCGCCAGGCGCGGCAACAACAGCGAGGTGAGCAGGTGCGGGCCGACCACCTGGGCGGCGACGGTCTCCTCCAACCCCTGGGGCGAGAGTCGCTTCTCCGCCGAGAGGGCACCCGCGTTGTGTACCAACACGTCGAGCACGGGCGCGTCGGCGAGGAGGACGGCGGCGAGTGCACGGACCGCGTCGAGATCAGCCATGTCGGCAACAGCAGTCCGTAGGACGCTCCCTGGGGCATCGTGCGTCACGCTCTCAGCCGCCGACGCCAGCCGACCTGCGTCGCGACCCACGAGCCACACCGCTGCGCCGGCGGCAGCGAGATCCCTGGCCACCACGAGACCGATCCCCGAGGTCGCTCCGGTGACGACGGCGGTCCGTCCGGCCATCGAACCGGGGGCCGCGGCCGACGGCCAGTGCCCGAGGCGCGACCGGAGTGCGGGACCGAGACGGGTGAAGCCGGGGACGACGAGCGCATCCATCGCCTTGTCGATCGCGGAGGAGGATGCTCGGGTTGTCATGCACTGGTCAACCCCCGAGGAACCGCGTGTGTTCCCTCGCGTCATGCGACCTCGGTAGCGTCGGCTCGTGAACAGGATCGAACTCCGCTCCGACAACGCGGCCGGTGTCGCCCCCGAGGTCATGCGCGCTGCCGTCGACGCCAACGAGGGGTCGGCGATGGCCTACGGCGGCGACGACCTCACCGTACGCCTCCGCGACCTCGTGGCCGAGACGTTCGAGGCCTCCGAGGTCTCCGTCTGGCCGGTGAGCACGGGCACGGCGGCCAACTCGATCGCCCTGGCGGCGATGTGCCCTCCGTGGGGCGCGGTGTTGTGCCACGAGTCGGCGCACATCCTGCGCAACGAGGGTGGGGCGACCAGCATGTTCTCCGGCGGCGCGGTGATGAAAGGCGTCCGCGGCGATCACGCGCAGGTCGACCCCGATGCACTCCGCGCCGCGATCGCCGAGACCACGCCCGGCGACCCGCACCACTCGCAGCCGCGCGTGCTGTCGCTCACGTGCCCGAGCGACATGGGGACGGTCTACTCCCCCACCGAGGTTGCCGCCCTGGCCATGATCGCCCGTTCGAACGGCATGCGCGTCCACCTCGACGGCGCCCGGCTCGCGAACGCCGTCGTCACCAACTCGTGCCCGCCCTCGGCGCTCACGACCCACGCCGGTCTCCACGCCTTCTCGCTCGGCTCGATCAAGAATGGCGGGATGAGCGCGGACGCGATCGTCAGCCTCGACCCGAGCCTCGACGAGGAGTTGCTCTACCGAACCAAGCGGGCTGGTCACGTCGCCAGCAAGATGCGGTACGCCTCGGCGCAGCTCGTCGCCCACCTCGAGGGTGGTCTGTGGCTCCGGCTCGCCGAGCGGGCCAACACGGCCATGAGCGTCCTCGCCGACGGACTCGCGGCCGAGGGCTGTGAGTTCCTCGAGGCACCTGCGGCCAACATGGCCTTCATCCGCGCCGACACCGCACTCGCCGACGCCCTCGACTCCGAGGGCCTCGACTTCTACCGGATCACCGACGAGGTGATCCGGTTCGTGACCAGCTGGCAGACCAGCGACGACGATGCACGCGAGGTCGTGACGCGCTGGACCCGGGCCAGGGCGACGGTCAGTCGCTGAACTGGACGGCGGCGCGCTCGCTCACGAACCCCGTGAGATAGGTCGACACGAAGGCCACGTGCGCCGGGTGCTCGCGATAGGTGAAGAAGTCGTCGAGGTTCTCGAACTGCATGGTGGCGCCGTACGAGAAGTTGCCAGCGACCGCCCCGAGGTCGGGACCGTGCGAGGAGGAGCGGATCACGGGGATCGCATCCTTCAGTGCCTCGAGGGCAGTCGACGCGGCCGCGACGTGCTCGTCGCTCACACCCTCGTTCCAGCGGAACATCACGCAATGACGGATCATGACCGGGACCGTACCAGCCGATCTCTGGTGCTACCTTCGCCGACATGTCCGGGGGGAACACGCATCTCGCTCAGCCGCTCCAGTTGCGACACCTGACGCTGCGCAACCGCATCGTCTTCGGGGCGCACACGGCGAACATGAGCGAGCTCGGACTCCCCGCCCTGCAGCACCTCGGGTACTACCGCGAACGGGCACGGGGTGGTGCGGCGATGATCGTCGTCGAACCCGTTCCGGTCCACGCCACGGGCGTCCTGACCCGCGGGAACTTCCGGCACTCCGACGACGCCGTGATCCCCGGGTTCCGGGCCATCACCGACGCCGTCCACGCCGAGGGCGCCCACATCCTCCAGCAGCTGTACCACGTCGGCCAGCACGGCGACTTCGACAACAGCTACCAGCCGTCGTGGTCACCCAGCGGACTCCCCTCGTACCACGACAACGACGGCAGCCATGCGATGACCGCGTCCGAGATCGAGGAGATCATCGCCGGGTTCGTCCAGGCTGCCGAACGCGCCCAGCGGTGCGGGTTCGACGGCATCGAGGTCTTCGCTGCGTACCACGCGATCGTCGACCAGTTCTGGCTCGAGTGGAGCAATCGACGCACCGACGAGTGGGGTGGCTCGTTCGAGAACCGCATGCGCTTCTCGGCCGAGATCCTGCGCCGGATCCGCGAGGCGTGCGGCGACCAGTTCGTGATCGGGCTCGCCGTGAGTGTCGACCCGAAGGTCGAGGCGGCGATCCAGATCGACGAGATGTGCGAGATCATCCGCTGGCACGACGAGCGGCAGTTGATGGACTACGTCACGTGCGGGACGGGCAGCTACTTCGACTTCAGCGACCTCATCCCCTCGTTCCTCTTCGCCGACAAGCTCGGTGTCCCGTTCGCCGAGCGGCTCAAGCAGGTCGTGGTCCACGCCAAGGTCCAGGCGGAGAGCCACATCCGCACCCCGGAGAACGCCGACTACGTGATCGCCTCCGGTCAGGCCGACATGGTGAGCATCGTGCGTGGTCAGATCGCTGACCCGTACCTCGCCGAGAAGGCGCTCACCGGCCGCGACGACGAGGTGCGAGGATGCATCTCGTGCAACCAGATGTGCTGGGGCCGCCGCTTCCGCGACTACTGGATCTCGTGCCTGGTGAATCCCTCGGTCGGGCGTGAATGGGAGTGGGGTGGCGATCGCTTCGAGCGCGTCGCCGAGCCACGCGACGTGCTCGTGGTCGGCGGCGGTCCGGCGGGTCTCGAGGCCGCCCGCGTGGCCGCCGAGCGCGGACACCGGGTGACCCTCTGCGAGGCCGGCCCTGAGCTGGGTGGCTCGTTCCGCCTCGCCGGGCTCCAGCCACGCCGCGAGCAGATCACCGACCTGATCGGCTGGTATCGCCGCGAACTCGAGCGTCTCGACGTCCGGGTGCGCCTCAACGAACCGCTCGAGGCATCGGAGATCGACGCCATGGTGGCGGCCGGCACCGTGCAGGCCGTGGTGGTCGCCACCGGGTCGCAGCCCGCGGGGACCGGCTTCCAGCGACCCCTCGCACCGGCCGATGGCATCCCCGGTGCGGACAGTCCGAACGTGTGGTCCGTCGAGGAGATCATGTCGCATCAGGCCCGACCCGGCCAGCGCATCGTCCTCGTCGACGACTCCGGCGACTGGCGGGGCGCCGGGACGGCGTGGCACCTCGCCGAGCGCGGTCACAGCGTCACGATCGTCACGGCACTCCCGCTCATCGGGTTCAACGTCCAGCGCACCGGCAGCGACGGCCGCCTCCGGGCAACCCTGCGCGACCTCGGTGTCGACTGGCGAACCGAGAGCGTCGTGACCGAGTGGAACGACCGGGGCGCAGTGGTGCGCGACCTGCTCGACGGCAGCGAGACGCTCATCGAGGCCGATGCCCTCGTCACCTGTCTCACCAACGTCCCCGAGGACTCGGTGGCCAAGGAGATGTCGGTGCCCGTCGAGGTGCGCCTCGTCGGTGATGCAATGGCCGCCCGGACGGCGGTCCATGCCATCTACGAGGGTCGAGTCGCCGGGATGGGCGTCTGAGGCCGTCGCCGTAGAGTGGCACCGTGATCGTCGTCACCGGTGAAGCACTCGTCGACCTCGTGATCGGTGTCGACGGGTCGGTCACCGCGAAGCTCGGTGGCGGGCCGTACAACGCCGCCCGCACGATCGGCCGACTCGACGGCGACGTCCGCTTCATGGGGACCCTCTCGTACGACAGGTTCGGAAGCGAACTCCTCGCCAGGCTTGCCGCCGACGGCGTCGACACGGCGGCGGTGACCCTCACCGAACTCCCGACGACCCTCGCCGCTGCCGAACTCGACGAGTCGGGAGCGGCGTCGTACCGCTTCTACCTCGACGGCACGTCGGCCCCCGCTCTGGCCGCTGTTCCTGCCGCGGCAGTGGCGCCCGACGCCGTGCATGCCGGAACACTCGGGCTCGTGCTCCGACCGATGGCCGACACGGTGCTCGCCTACCTCGAAGCGCTGCCGTCCGAGACCCTCGTGTTGCTCGACCCCAACTGCCGGCCGCGGGTGGTGTCCGACCACGCGTGGTACCTGAGTGTGGTCGAGAGGGCCGAGCGGCGCGCCCATGTCGTGAAGATCAGCACGGACGATGCCGAGTACCTGAACCCCAGCACCAGCGCCCTCGACCATGCACGGTCGCTCCTCGGGCTCGGCGTGAAGGCCGTGCTGCTCACCGCCGGAGGCGATGGTGCGTACGCCGTCACCGCCGAGGGTCACCGCCTCGTGCCCTCACGCCCTGTCGACGTGGTCGACACGATCGGCGCAGGAGACTCCTTCGGCGGCGCCTTCCTCCAGTGGTGGCTCGACCATCACGGAACGGGCCAGGGTGCGATCGATGCACTCACATCGCTCGACTCGGTCGCCGAGGCCGTCGACGCTGCTGCCGAGGTCGCCGGGCACACGTGTCAGCGGGCAGGCGCCGAACCTCCGGTGCGCGCCGAACTCTCCCCCCGCTGGCAGCGCTGAGCAACCTGCCCGGTCAGCAGGGCTGGAGTGCGGCGGCGACCACGGTGCCACCGAGCCAGCGGAGTGGCGCAGGGCCGTGACACTCGGCAGTGTCACCCACACCGAGCACCTCGCCCGACTCGAGGGTGATCTCACCCTCGACGACATGGACGAGCGCCACTGCCCCTGTCGGGATGCCGAGGGCTCCCGTCTCCTCGATCAACTCGACCGCCGCTTTCCACGCCCCACGCCGACACATCACGTTGAGGTCGGTGGTCGGGCCGTCGACGAGCGATGCAACGACGGCAGCCTCCCCGGGGAAGGCGTGCGCGCCGAACGGCGGCCGCAGTTCGACACGCTCACCCTCGAGGTCGAGGTCGATCCCGGCTCCGGAGAGGAGCACGAGGATCCGGTCGACGCCGGGGAACGACGAGAACGGTCCACCCTCGGCCACCTCGGCCACGGAGAACCGCCAGTCGAAGCCGGCCTCGGACGCCTCGGCGTCCGAGGACACCCCGCGGGCGATCTCACGGGTGACTCCCCCGCCGTTGCGCCACGGTGACGGCACCGTGTCGACCCAGCGATGGACGACGGTCAGAAGACCACCTTGCACTGCCGCGGGCCACGCACCTGCCCGCCCGCCCACGTCACCGAGTCGGGGTCGACGAGCGAGAACTCGGGGATGCGCGAGAGCCACGTCTGGAGGGCGACACGCAGCTCGAGCCGGGCGAGGTTCGAACCGGCGCACCGATGGATGCCGGCCCCGAAGGCGACGTGCCGGTTGCGTTCACGATCGAGGATGACCTCGTCGGGGTTCTCGAACTGGCGAGGGTCGCGGTTCGCCGCGGGGAAGCTCATCAGCACGCGATCACCGGCGTGCATCGGACAGCCCTGGAACTCGATGTCGTGATCGACGATGCGCGCCATCGTCACGGGTGCGTAGGCGCGGAGGAGTTCCTCGATCGCCGACGACCACAGGTCGGGGTTCTCCACCAGTTGGCGGCAGTGCTCGGGATGCTGGGCGAGGTGCCACAGCGACGCACCGATCGCCGACCACGTGGTGTCGACACCGGCCACGAGCATCAGGTTGCAGACGCCGAGGACGTACGACTCGGGCACACGCTCCCCGTCGACCTCGGCGTGCAGGAGGGTCGTGATGAGGTCGTTCTCGCGCGGGTTCTCCTTGCGATCGGCGATCTGGGCCTCGAAGTAGCGCAGGATGTTCAGACGGGCCTCGAGACGCACCTCGGGGTTGGTGAGGCCGGTCTCGAGGACACCGCGCACCCACCCGGTGAACGTGTCGGAGAGATCGGTGGGCACGCCCAGCATCGTGGCGATGACCCGCACCGGGATCTGCTGCGCATAGTCGGCCGCTGCATCGGCCTGGCCCGACTCGATGAATCCGTCGATCAGGCGATTGCACAGCTCGCGGGTGCCCTCCTCGAAGGTGGCCACCGACTGCGGGCTGAAGAACGGCAGGATCAGGCGACGGTGCCAATGGTGCTCGGGCGGGTCGCTCGTGATCGGCGGGGCGGCGACGTCGGCGTACGGACCCTCGTTGCTCGGATCGGCCGGCGGCACCACGATGATCTCGCGTGACGTGAACAGGTCGTGCTCCTGGGCCATCGCCACGACGTCGTCGTAGCGGGTCGGGAACCACGACCCACCCCAACGCTCGGTGTGCGCGATCGGGCATCCTGATTCGCGGATCTCGTCCATCGTGGTGAACGGATCACGGACGAACCCGAGGTCGAAGATGTCGAAGTCGTTCAGCGGGTCGATGGATGTCATGGTCAGTCCTCGATCACGATCGCCCGCTCGGGGCAGTTGCCCTCGGCCCGACGGACCTTGGCCTGGAGTTCGTCGGGGATGTCACCCGTGATCAGCACCACGGCGTTGCCGTAGTCATCGGCTCCGAACACCTCGGGCGCGGCGATGGCGCAACTCTGGTGACCGTGGCACGAGTCGTCGTCGACCCTGACCCTCATGACGAACCTCCCCTGTGGTTACCCCATCACCGTACCGCTCGTGACAGCCTTGTCACGAAGGCGGGAGAAGGCCGACAGGTCGATGGCCCGGCCCGTGCGAGCGCCCGTGTAGTGCGCCGGGTCGGTGTCGTGGTTCCGCCCCGCCGCCTCGGTCTCGATGATCGCGGCCATGAACTTCCCGGCGATCGGGGCGTTCTTGAACTGGTTGCCACTGGTCCCGCAGGCCATGAAGTAGCCGGGGATGTCGCTCTTGTCGTAGATCGGGACCCAGTCCTCGGCGACGTCGTACATCGCGGCGAGGCCGGTGGGCCGGTTGGGGATTCCGAACTCGGGCACACGCCGGGCGAGGCGCATCATCGAGACCTCGAACTGCTCGACCGTGGGGTACGGGTCGAAGGCGTCGGGGTCGTCGACCCAGTGCAGCGGGTCGCACTCCGGCTCGGTGCCGCCCACCATCCAGGTACCACCCAACTGCGGGCGGATGTACTGGCCGAGGTCGAGGTCGGCCGTGGCGGGGAAGCCGTCGTCGAGGGCGAGGCCGCGCGTGGCCGGGACGGTGAAGACCTCCTGGCGGAGCGGACGGTTGGTCACCCGCATGCCCTTGTCGGCACCGGCCATCTTGTTGATCAGGCTCGAGTGCGGGCCACCGACGTTGACAACGACTGGAGCACTGATCGTGGAACCGTCGGCGAGACGCACGCCGGCAGCACGACCGCCCTCCTCGACGATCCCCACGACCTTGCTGTGGAAGCGGAACACCGCCCCGTTCTGCTTCGCCGCATAGGCGAGGTTGCGGGCAGCGAGCATCGGGTCGTCGATGAAACCCGACTCCGGCTCGTAGATCGCCGTCATCGTGGACGTGGCATCGTCCATGAAGGCAGGGTCGTCCGGACGCTTCGGAGGGAAGTACTGCCCGACGTCGACACCCGGCACGAGCGCCTCGATACCCGCCGTGTCGAGCAGGCGGTAGGCGATGCCGACCTCGTCCCAGAGTTCCTCGGTGCGCGTCGTTGTGCTGCCCGGGGTGTGGAAGATGAGCATGCCGGTGCGGACGAAGCGCACCATGCCGTCGGGATCGGAGCAGCCGAGGTGACCGGCCCAGTCGTTCCACATCGC